>DATAKV010000163.1:0-3248 GCA_036261375.1 Anaerolineales bacterium | reverse complement strand
CTCCCATTATTTGTCGCCTGCACAAGCACGCTGTTGTTGAGCGCGGCGCTGTGGCGCACTCCTGTGGTTGCGCTCATGCCGGATATTACTCCATCTGAGAAGCGCTCCCAGGCGAATGGCATCATCAACTTCATGGGTGGCATCGGGACCATCGTCGCACTACAGACTGGTGGCATGCTCTACAATTTGAGTCCTGCCTTCCCATTCTGGCTGGGCTCGGCGCTGGTGGTCGTTGCAGCGCTGATCGTGTTCCTGTTCATCAAGGAGCCAAAGGAATATGCAGAGAACCAAGAAGCGCAGCCCAGCATGATCGAAAGCCTGCGGGAGGTGCTGGGCAGCCAGGAAAAAAGCGGGGCGCGCATCCTGTTTGCCATATTTTTCTGGTTCCTCGGCTATTCGGCGGTGGAAACATTTTTCACACTGTACGCCCAGGAACATCTGGGTATCGATGCGGGTGACGGCGCGACCCTCCTGTCGGTCTTTCCCCTGTTCTTTGTGCTGTTCGCCATCCCCTCAGGGTTCATCGCTGCCCGCATTGGCAGACGCGTGGCAATCTCGCTTGGCCTGATCATCGTCACGGTGATCCTGGCGCTTTTCTATATCCTTTCTGCCTCGACACTCCTCACACCACTGACCCCTTTACCCCTGGTGGGCATTCCGTTATCCGAAGGCGGCCCGCGCATGCTGACGATAGCCGGCCTGCTGCTAATCATCGGCGGGATCGGCTGGGCCTTTGTCAATATCAACTCGCTGCCCATGGTCGTGGAGCTAACGACGGCTGCACGGCTTGGAACTTTCACTGGACTCTACTATTTATTCTCAACTTTTTCGGCAATCGTGGGTCCAAATGTCAATGGCTGGGCAATTCAGTTGACGGGGAACAATTACAATGTCATCATGCTGATCGCGCCATTCTTTATGCTGACAGCGCTGGTGTTGATGCTGGGAGTCCGCCGCGGGGAGGCAGAAACCGGATTACGGGTCCCTACCACGGGTCGGGAAGGAAGCGTCCCATCCGGTGATTAACGTTCGTCTTGTCGGATGGTTGAAGTAAATGTATACTTGAATCGAAAAGGGTTTGCGATAACCCTACCATTAACTTTTCAAAGAGGAGAAGAAATATGAAGAAGCTGTACGTTTTGCTTGCGGCGCTTTTGGTTGCCGCCATGATTCTGCCGGCGTGTGCTCCCGCCCAGGCGGACTGCACGGACGAAGAAGTCTTCTGCGTGGGCCTGGTCACGGACGTCGGCAAGATCAACGACAAGTCCTTCAACCAGTCCGCATGGGAAGGCGTCCAGCGCGCTGAATCGGAACTGGGTGCGACCGTTCAGTACATCGAGACCACCGACGCCAAGGATTACGCCAAGAATATCGGCACCTTCGGCGATGCGGGCTACGATGTGATCGTGACCGTTGGTTTCGCTCTGGGCGAAGCCACTGCGGCTGCGGCTGCCACCTATCCTGAGGTCGATTTCATCGGCGTGGACCAGTTCCAGGCCGAGACCGTGGATGGCGTTGCGGGTTTGAACTTCCCCGAAGACCAGGCTGGCTTCCTCGTGGGTGCCCTTGCAGCCATGATGAGCGAGAGCAACAAGATCGGCGCCGTGTGCGGTACCGACGCGGTTCCTCCCGTCTGGCGCTTTGGTGAAGGCTACAAGGCCGGTGCCGCTTACGCTGACGGCATGACCGGTGACACGACCGAGGTCTTCGTTGTGTATCACAGCGACGTCGGCTTCGACAAGACCTTCACCGATCCTGAGTGGGGCGCCTCGACCGCCAAATCCATGATGGATCAGGGTGCGGATGCAATCTTCGGCTGCGGCGGCATCACCGGTAACGGTGCGATCACGGCGGCTGCCCAAGCCGGCGCCTACGCCATCGGCGTCGACACCGACCAGTACCTGACCCTGCCCGAAGCAGCTCCTCGTATGCTCTCCAGCGCGATGAAGCTCATCACCCCGGGTGTCTTCGACCTGGTCAAACTCTCCCAGGAAGGCAACTTCCCGAGCGGTAACTACTTCGGCCAGGCCGGATATGCTCCATTCCACGACCTGGAGAGCGAAGTTCCCGATGATGTGAAGGCAACCATGGAACAGATCAATGCCGGTCTGCTCGATGGCTCGATCACGACCGACGTTCCTCCGGTGAAGCCCGAGTAATCGAAGGTACAACAAAAAAAAAAGGAAAGAGGCAGCGCCTCTTTCCTTTTTTTTACGTTCAGCATGCTTTTGTTGATATAATCCAGCAACGACAATCCAATTAATTGGAGATTCTATGCAGTCAGAAACACAGTCCGGCTCATCCACGCAGGGGTTTTGGAAGTCAGCCATCGATGCCATGCTCATTCCGTTTTTAGCAATTCTGACTGCCGTGATCCTCGGGGGAATCATCATTGCACTGGTACGAGGGAATCCCTTTCTTGCCTATTACGGATTAATCCAGGGATCGTTTGGCTCCACACGGGCATTGAGTGAAACGGCGGTGTGGGCCACCCCCTATATCTTTGCCGGGCTGGCCGTGGCACTGGCCTTCAAAGGCGGGTTGTTCAACATTGGCGCCGAGGGCCAGCTGGCACTGGGCGCTACCTTTTCGGCGCTGATCGGGTATGCACTGCCGGGGTGGCTGGGATTCGACATCCCTGCCATTATTCATCTGCCCCTGGCGGTGATCGTCGGCATGGCGATGGGGGCGTTCTGGGCAGCCATCCCGGGCTTTCTCAAAGCCTACACGGGTGGACATGAAGTGATCAACACGATCATGATGAACTACATTGCCCTGAATACCATCTCCTTCCTGCTCAACGGTCCTATGAAAGACCGGGATCCGAATAATGTGATCGCCCGCACACCGCTGATCGCCGACAGTGCGCGCATGCCGACGATCTTCGAGGGTCTCCGCATTCACTGGGGATTTATCCTCGCTCTGCTGGTTGCCTACCTGGTCTGGTGGATGCTGAACAAGACCACGCTTGGGTTCGAGATCCGCACCGTCGGCGCCAACCCGGATGCCGCCAAATACGCCGGCATTAATGTAAAGCGTACCATTATTTTGACCATGGCTCTCTCAGGCATGCTGGCCGGCCTGGCCGGGACGATCGAAGTCACCGGTTTGAACTATCGCCACGAGCTCGGTTTTTCCATCGGGTATGGCTTCGACGCGATCGCCATCGCCCTGCTGGGAAAATCGCACCCGCTTGGCGTGGTGCTTGCCTCGATCCTGTTTGCCGCCATGCGCAATGGGGCAACGAG
>DATAKV010000162.1:0-7072 GCA_036261375.1 Anaerolineales bacterium | reverse complement strand
TTCCCATTGGGATTATGATGGCAATGCTGGTTTGGAGAGTATGGAGGCATCATTCTCACCGGTTGGCAGACATCATCCAGAGACTTCTATTCCTTGGGCTGCCTATGCTGATAGGGTTTGGACTCCTTGCCTGGTATAACTGGGCCAGGTTTGGTTCCATTTCCGAGACGGGTTTTACCTACCAGCTGGCAGGCACTCATATCCAGAGGCATCTTCATGAAGTTATTTCCTATCGGTACGTAATTCAAAACTTCTATAATTATCTGCTTGCTCCCATTCAGTTTTCTTCAACGTTTCCATTCCTCGTTACGAATCCGGGAAGTATCCAACCGGTTCTGCCGTTTTATGAATTGCCCGGATTCTATAACGCCTTCTTCATAACCGGACTGATCTATTCTTTCCCTTTTGTGTTTTTCACATTTTTTCTTTTGAAGAACCTGGGAACGACTTCCATTCCCGGGAGGATCGAAGATCAGAAAAATGCGGACCTCACATGGGCGATAAGAACCTTATCCGCCTCGACACTGAGTGCACTGCTGTTTCTTTTTGTGTTTTTTTGGGCGGCCATGCGATATATCGCCGATTTTTTTCCCACGCTGCTTCTGATAAGCCTTATCGGGTATTTTCGTGGATATATGTGGGCAAAGGAAAAAGGGAGGGAGCGTGACATGGCAATACTGGGTATTTCAGTTGCGGCTGTATCGGTTCTTATCAGTACTGCCCTTGCCATTTCCGAATACATTCTATGAGAGTTGAATTGGTGTATCATACGAATCAAAATGGAGGCAGATCATGCGCGACTTAACAAATGAGATCCTCGAACTGATCCGACGCACCTCGTCCAGCCTGCCGAAGGATGTGGAGGAGCGGCTGCGGACATCCATCGAAAAAGAGGAGCCGGGCTCGGCGGCACGCGGCGCCCTGGAGACCATTCTCAAGAACATCGAGCTTTCACGCGCCAACTCCACCCCGATCTGCCAGGATACGGGGACCCCGATATTCTATATCCATTACCCGGAAGGGTGGTCCACGCGCAAGCTGCGTGAGCAGGTCCGGGCGGCGATTGCAGAGGCGACTAAGCGGTCTTTTATGCGCCCGAATGCCGTCGACGCGATCTACGATAAGAATACGGGGGACAACCTGGGCGGGGACGATTTTCCGTACATCCATTTCGAGGAAGTAGACGCCGACCAGCCGCTGGTAATCGAACTGATGCTCAAGGGCGGCGGGTGCGAGAATGTCGGCGCGCAGTACTCCCTGCCTGATAACAGGCTGGGCGCCGGCCGCGACCTGGCGGGGGTCCGCAAGGTGGTGCTGGATGCGGTGCAGAAGGCGCAGGGCAAGGGCTGCGCGCCGGGCATTTTAGGCGTGTCGATCGGCGGGGATCGCGGCTCCTCCTATGTCAAGTCGAAGGAAGTGTTGTTCAGCAAAATGGGGGCACGCAACGACGACCCGAAGATCGCCGAGCTGGAAGAGCGCCTGACCCGCGAAGCCAACGAGATGGGCATCGGCCCGATGGGTTTCGGCGGCCAGACCACCGTCCTGGATACGAAGATCAGCGGCATGCATCGCCTGCCTGCCTCGTATTTTGTGTCCGTTTCCTATATGTGCTGGGCGTACCGGCGAAGGAAGATGGTTGTAAAGGGCGAGAACGTGGAATACGATTAAGACGATTTACCACAAAGGGTCACGACGGTGCACAAAGGAAAAAAATTAAAAACCTTTGTGACCCCTTGTGTCCTTTGTGGTGGGAGAATACAACATGCGCGAGATTACCATACCCATCAGCGATGAGACCATCCGCAGTTTGCATGTGGGGGAGCCGGTCCAATTGAGCGGAGTCATGGTCACCGGCCGCGACGCCGTCCACAAGTGGATGAGCGAGATGTTCATCAAAAAAACGCGACCGCCTCAGGGGGATGACCTTCAGGTTTATGAAGAGATCAAGAAATTCCTTGACCGGGGCGTGCTGTACCACTGTGGTCCCGTGGTTTCGGGCATCGATACCAGGGACTACAAATTTGTCGCCGCAGGGCCCACTACCTCCACGCGTGAGGAGCCGTACCAGGCCGATGTGATGAAGCACTTCAATATCAAGGGCGTAATGGGCAAGGGCGGCATGGGTGCCAAGACGCTACAGGGGTGCATGGACACACCAGGAGTGTACTTTCACGCCATTGGCGGGGCTGCTTCTTTTTTGGCGCAGACGGTCCACCGGGTGTTAGGTGTGCACAAGCTGGAAGAGTTCGGAGTCCCCGAGGCGATGTGGGTGATCGAAGTAAGGAATTTCCCGGTGGTCGTCACCATGGATGCCCATGGCGAGAGCCAGCACAAGACGATCGATGAGCAATCGCAAAAAGTGCTGGATGACCTGCTCCAGCAGCCCTGACCCGGCTCCTAAACCTGTAACCTTTCTCTCCAGCAGATTTGTTGCATAGAAACATATCTTGTTCTATACTCTCCATAATCGTACTATTCTTACCGCCAAAGGAGATAATAATGTACCATCGTACGTTGCTAAGAGCCAGTCTGATCGTTGCGGTTTTACTCGTCCTGGTGAGCAATACCGCGCTGGCCGAGAAAGCCGGTCCGGGGACCTCCACCGGAACGGGACAGGTGTTCTTTCCTAATCCTGTTGCCCAATTGCAGAACCAGTCATTGACCGACCAGAAGGATGCCAACTATGCAGAATTGCAACCGGCCTATGTAACCGTCACCCTGACCAACCTGGACGGCAGTGGGTACCTACGCGGAGATTGGGCTAACATACGCGGCGAAACGGGCAACCCTGCCTTCTCCGAAACCAATACCTTTATCTATACCCGAGACGATGACCGCTTTGAGCAAGTCATGGCCTATTACTGGGTAACCGAAGCCCAGCTCTATATTCAAAGTTTGGGGTTTGGTTCTACCCTGCGCCCGATCAATATGGAGTCGCAGGACATCCGTATCAATCAATACGGTATCGATAATTCCTACTCCTGGGACAAACATGACGTCCTGCGTTTTGGCAAAGGCGGCGTGGACGATGCCGAGGATGCAGAAGTCATTCTGCATGAATATGGTCATGCGATCCAGGACTCACAGATGACTCCCTTTGGCTTCGGTGGTTCGTTGGAAGCCGGTTCCATTGGCGAAGGCTTTGCCGACTATTTCGCCGTTACCGTCGCGGATGTGGTCGCGCCGACTCCCGACCCGGCCTGTGTCGCTGATTGGGATGCGGTCTCGTACACCTCCAGCGAGCCCCATTGTTTGCGCCGCGTCGACCGGGATCTTCATTACCCGGCAGATCTGACGGGCAGCGTCCATCGCAACGGCCAGATCTGGTCGCGGGCATTATGGGATATTCGCAATACGCTGGGTAACGTGGTGGCAGATACGATCATTTTCGAAGCCCAGTTCCAGTTCGCTCCTGACACGTCCATGCCGGCTGCCGCGCAGGCGACTGTGGATGCCGCTCAATCGCTTTATGGGCCTGCAGAAGCCACTGTCGTACTGGCCGCCTTCCAGGATCGGGGCATCCTTCCTTAAGTTCCAGCGGCTTGGAGCTTTTTGCCGATCACAGGAGCGAGAATTCTCGCTCCTGTTTTGTTCTGCTACAATTATGGCTTATCAAAGGAACTTGCATTGGATCTCCTGCTTCAAATCTTTTGGATCTTTGTTAAAGTCAATCTGCTAAGCACATCGGGCCCCGCGTCAGTGGGCCTGCTGTATTATGAAGTGGTCGGGACCCATGTGACCGAGGCGCAGTTCGTGCAGGCGGTGGGACTCTCGTCTGTGCTGCCGGGCAGCGATGCGCTGCAGCTGGCGATGTACGTCGGGTATGCCGTGGATGGCATACCCGGAGGGTTTGTGGCCCTGGCCGGTTCGATCCTGCCTCCTACATTGATCATCCTGGGTGTGACCGTGATCCTGCACCGCCTGCGGCGTGAAGCCTGGTTGAGCAGTTTTGTCGAAGGGCTGGCGCCGGCCATCTCGGTCCTGATGCTCTTTACGGCCTGGAAGATCTTCGAGAAGGGCGGCTCGGATGGCTGGGAAGCCTGGGCGATCGGCGGTGTGAGCCTGGTCGCCATGTTCCTGAATGCACCGGCACGCATCGTTGTCATTCTGGCAGGCATCATCGGTGTGATCTTCCTTTCATGAACAAGGTTGACTTTTCGGTCTGGCTGCGCCTGCTGCAGATGTTCCTGAAGGTGAACATCCTCTCGCCATCGGGCCCGGCTTCGATCGGCTTCCTGTATGAAGAAGCAGTGGGCAAGCTCATGAGCGAGGAGCAGTTTGTCGAAGCGGTGGGGTTTTCGAATGTGCTGCCCGGCAGTGAAGCCCTGAAGCTGGCGATGTTCGTGGGATACGCCGCCGGGGGACTCCCGGGGGTGATGAGCGCGCTGCTGGGCGCCATCCTGCCGCCGACCGTGCTGATGCTGATCGTCTCGGCCCTGCTGGAACAGTTCCAGCAGGAAGACTGGCTGACCGGGTTCGTGGCCGGGATGAGTCCTGCCGTGGCGGCGCTGATCGTTTTTGTCTCGTGGGAATTGTTCAGAGTTAGCTCCCGCAAGCAGATCGACCGCCGCGTGGTCCTGATCGCGGTTCTCAGCGCGGCTGCGTTCTGGTTCGAAATCCCTTCGCCGTTTGTCCTGCTCGGCGCGGGTGTCCTGGGAGTCGTGCTGTTCGGGAGACGGAGATTTTAATGGAATCGGAACTGTTGATCGCAACCAATGGATTCAAGGGGACGTGGTTCGCCATCGAATATGGCGCCTGGCTGGCGGAATCGTTGAATTTGAATATCACGCTTCTGGGCGTGACCGAGGTCCCCAATCCCGCGGCGATCGACGATCACCACCCGCTTGAGGACGTCTTCGAACGCGCCGTCAGCCTGTTCCGGCAAAAGGGACTGGTCTACAGCCTCGAGATCCGCAATGGAGAGGCGGAGCAGGTCATCCCGGAGAAGTCCAACAGCGGGGACTTTCTCACCGTGGTGAGCCCGCTCGGACGTACACAGATCCGGCGCCTGTTCTTACGCCGCTCAATCCGTCCGATCATGGAGCGCACCCTGGGGCCGGTCCTCTACGTCCCGGAGTTCCGCCTGCCGCTGAAGAAGATCCTGATCAGCGCCGGGGGGCTGGGATACGAAGCCGCGGCAGAGAATCTCGCCCTGCAGATCGCGGCGGTCAACCAGGCTGAGGTGACCATCCTGCACGTGGTCCCGCCGACCGACCTGGACTATCCCACCACGCGCGGCCTGCGCGGTCACACAAAGGACCTGGCCGAGACGGATACCCTGCCCGGCCGCAGTCTGCGGCATGCGCTGGAGATGGCACAGGAGGCCGGTCTCAACGCCCGGGCGATCGGGCGGAACGGGATCGTGGTCGAGGAAATTGTCGGCGAAGTGGAGGAGGGTGGATACGATATGGTCTGCATGGGGTCATCCTACAGCGCGCATACCCTGCGGCAGTATTACACCCCCAATGTCACGGCCGAGGTTGCGGAAGCGGTCCACTGCCCGGTGCTGACCGCCCGTTATCGGAGAAGAGTGATTTGATTTCCCATTAGGCTGAAGAATCAAAACGGCGGTGTGGAACCGCCGTCGTTGTTTTTTTAGAGCCCGGGGGTATATTTGTCTTCCCATTCGGCGATGGCCGCCCGGATGGCCGCCTTGACCTCCGGGTCGGGGACGTCCTCGATCCCCATATATTTCGTCAGCCCCACGTAGACCATCACGCCGCCTTCGGGCGACTGCGCCAGAAAGATGCCGCGGTCCTCCAGGGGCGTGCCTGCCAGGCGGGACTGCAGCACCGAATCGATCTGGGTGACGATGCTCCCGGCCGGGGCCACAGGACGATCTTCCCTGGCGATGGTGGAAGGCCGGGGACCCGTCGGTTGTGAGGGGACGGGACGCGGCGCGGCCGGCGGCGTTGTCAGGGGAGTGCTTTGCTGAGGCAGGCTCTGAGGTGGATGGCTGGTTCTTTCCGGGGCAGGGACATGTTTTCCCTCCAGCCAGGGGCGCATCAGGCCCAGCATCTCGATCAGACGCTTCCGCTCGTCCGCCGTTAGCGCGCTGGTGTCGACGCGCGCGCCGTCCAGGTCGAGGGCCAGGTAGCCGCCCTCATTTTTGATGCGCAGCATCCCGGGGTCATCCACTTTGACGGTGACCGGCTCGGGCGCAGGCGTCTCCGCCTTGTTGGCTGCCTCTTCCTTTTGGCGTTTTTTGTAGCCCTGGCTGCGGCCTTCGAACAGGCCAAAGCCATAGCCAAAGAACATGGCTATCAATGCAATGCCGGCGATCGCCAGATATGTGATCTCTACCATATCCTACCTCACTTGACAGACCGGGCAGAAGTGTGTGCTCCGCTGCCCGACCAGGATTCGTACGATCTTCGTGCCGCACACAGGGCATTCCTGATCCTTGCGGTCGTACACCCGAAAGTAATTCTGGAATTCGCCGCCGCGGTAGACCCAGTCGAACGAGGCGCCATTGCGGCGGATGCCTTCATCCAGCACATTGTGGATCGCCTCATGCAGGGCCTGCGCCTGTTCCTCCGTCAGCGTATCCGAGAGAGTCAGCGGATGCAGTCTGGCGATGTGCAGGGCTTCGTCGGTGTAAATGTTGCCCAGCCCAGCCAGGAAGGACTGGTCGAGAAGCAGCGGCTTGAGCTGGCGGTGCTTCCGGTGCAGGGCGGCATGCAGCCATTGCACCGTAAAATCTTCGCCCAGGGGCTCCGGCCCCAGCCTGCCAAGAACCTCTTCGGGATTGCCGGTCAGCCAGACACGGCCGAATTTGCGGGTGTCGTTGAAGACCAGCGACCTCGCGCCGGATAATTTTATTATAAGCCTGTCATGCGGTTCTGGCCTGATTGTACTAGACCGGATCGACAGGTCGCCGCTCATGCGCAGATGGATGAGCAGGTTGTAATCCGTGAGTTGAACGATCAAATACTTTGCACGGCGGCCTACATCCTGGATCTTCTGTCCCTGGATTTGCGCTTTGAATTTCCTCGGTGTGGGGAAGGCCACCGTGCGCGCCCAGAGCAGATCGGCGGAAAGGATTTTCCTGCCGACCAGGTCCGGTCTTAGT
>DATAKV010000156.1:0-3394 GCA_036261375.1 Anaerolineales bacterium | reverse complement strand
CCGCCAGTCCGTTTTCGATCACGTTCTGGGCCACCTGCCTGGCGATCTGAGCGGCATGGCTGTAATCGGCCGGGACACCGGCCGGCTTGTCCTGGGAAGCCAGTGAAAAGGCAATGCCCGGTACCCCGGCGATCACCGCTTCCATGGCGGCCGTGACCGTACCCGAGTAGGTCACATCATGGCCGATATTGGAGTAGGGGTTAATTCCCGAGACCACGAGGTCCACTTTTTCCGAAAGACCCAGGAGCGGGAGAGCAACGCAGTCCGAAGGCGCGCCGTCCGACATAAAGGCCGCTGTGCCGTCTGCCAGCAGGGTCTCCGTCACGCGGATCGGCCTCTCGAGAGTTTTGACATGCCCCGACGCCGACCAGTTGCGGTCCGGCGCAAAGACGGTCACGGTTGCAAGCTGGCGCATGGCCTGGGCCAGGGCCAGCAGCCCGGGCGCCTGGACGCCATCGTCGTTGGTCACTAGAATGTGCATGAATGAGTTTCCGATTTTGGATTTGTGATTGCCGGGTGATTATAACTCCCTCACCTGTATAATTCGCGCATGCTCTCGAGGGAACTACGACAGGTCTTCTCTGTTTTCATCTGTTCTCTTCTTCTTTCCTGCCGTCCGGGTGCTCCCCCTCGTCTGCAGGCTACACTCTACATCTATCGCTTTGATCCTCCTGCGTTTGTGCAATTCTCTCCTGATCTCCAGCCGGTGAGTGAGATTCCTTTTTCGGTTCCTCTTAACTGTTCGTTGTTCGATGCATTCCCCGCTCCGGCAGGTACGTTCCTGCTAATCGAGTTAAGCTGCCCCAACGGGCAGGCTGTCCTTTTTCTCGATACGGATACGGGTTCCGTTTACCAGCCTGTGACCCAGGCTGACAGCCATTACCTGGGATGGGCAAGCGATGGAGGATCCGTCTTTCTAAAAGTGGATTCGCTGGGCGACGCGGGTGTGATCCGTGCCTACACCCACGGGAAACAGGACAATCTGAATATCATTGGCTGGACGTACGACCTTTCAGCGCGGCCCGGCTCAGACGATTTTGTTTTCACTTTTTCGCCGGGATTGGGGTATGGAAGTGAGCTGCATGCAGCCCGGGACAGAGGACTGAACAGCCAGCTTTTGTACGAAGACCCATTCAACTATCTTTCATTTGCACGTTATTCCCCGGATGGCCGCCAGATTGCCTTCATTAAGATCCCCGATTCACAGACTCCCTTCACAGTGGGTGAGTTGTGGGTGATGGACGCGGATGGTTCCAGGCCGCGCAAGCTGGCAGACGCGGATGCCGGTCATGGGTTCGCGGCGAGCTGGTCGCCAGATGGGGAGTGGATCGCATTCGTCATGCGTGAAAATCCGGAAGACGAGGGTGCAGATCGATCTCCCGGCTCGTTAATCAGCAATATCCACCTTATCCACATCGAGAGCGGAGACGTGAAGCAGCTTACATTTCTTAACAATGGATGGGTCGAAACCCCGCACTGGTCCCCGGATGGGCGCCTGCTGGCTTTCAACACAGTCCTAAATGGTAGAATGGACGTGCAGATCGCGGACACCACCTCGGGGGAAATAGTGCCCCTGATGACGGTTCCCTCCTGTTGTCCCGCGTGGATGCGAAAGTGAGTCTTGATGCTTCGGCGAGTACTCCTGATCCTTATTCTCTCATGCATGCTGACCTCCTGCGGGGGCGCGGCTCCTGCACCCACCGAGGCGCCTGTGGAACCGCCCTCTGTAACGGAGGAACCTACCCAGCCCTTGATCGCCGATACTCCGACGCCGGCAGATACCGCCACACCTCTGCCAACGAACACTCCCCTGCCAACATCTACACCGGCGCCCACGTCAACGGAAACGCCCTTGCCGACGCTCGTTCTTCCAACAGAAGTCGTTAACCCGCCGATCCGGTCGGTGTGGGATGGAACGCCTACCTACCCGGGGGATTCAGCCTCCGGTTATGCATTCCGCATCACCTACGACCCCGAGGTCTGGGCATTGACCCTGGACCAATTTGGCTATCCGGCACTGGGCCATCGAACCCTTTCAGGCTGCGTGATCTCGGTCACGTCTGGCCGCGGGCTGCCCCCGAGCATGACCGTCGAGCACGAGACGCTCGAAGCGGGAGATGTGACCTTCGATGTCGGCATAGCCTATGAGAACGGAGTGAAGAAATTCGCCACGTTCACCGGTGGGGATAGGAGGATCATTACCGCCTTCCAAGTATCCTTCCTGGAGGAGAGCGACGCCTGCCTGGCGGACGCTGTAGCGGTTCTCTCCACGCTGCGCTCGATCCCCGTTTCACAGGCCACGCCTTCACCCTGAGTTTGAAATGTAGAAGTGTAAAGGGATATGCTGACACGATCGTTCCGGTACGTCCTTACAGCGCTTGTCCTTTGCGGACTCTGCTTCAGCGTGCGCGGCGCCTCGGCCGAACCCGCGCAAGCAATGCTTCAGACGATCACGCCGTTTCTCTATCCTCCCTATCCCGGTTCTGCTTCACAGGAATCGATCTTCGATCATTCCACCCCCAATTACACTTTTGACAACCGGATCGTGACCTACAAGGGCGATACGGCCAATAAGTTCTGTCCCTCCCCGGCGCCTCCTGGCACTCCTCCACCCCGGGCGGGGATTTGTAACGCGGGGCAGGGCGGGTACTGGTCTTACGGTCTCGGGGATTGGGTCTATTACGACGGTCACGATGGTGTGGATTATGGGATCTCGTATCGTCCTATTTATGCTGCGGCCGATGCAAACCAGATCGTCTATGCAGGCTGGTGGGATCCCCAGAACCACAAGATCAATCTCGGCATATACGTCCGGCTGCGCCACCCGAATGGTTACAACACCTACTATGGACATATGAGCTCCGTTTCAGTCCAGGCCTGCCCGACCGTAGGGTGTACCTTTGTCCCTCACGGGGAAATGCTCGGCATCAGCGGAACGACGGGCAATTCGACAGGCCCTCATCTGCACCTGCTCGTCCGCAACCCGGCCGGGCGGTCGGTGGACCCCTACGGCTGGACGGGCAGCGGGAGCGATCCCTGGACTCACAACCAGCCCGAATCGCTTTGGGTGACCTATCCTGCGCTGGAATATTACGGAGCGAAGATCTATCCCACCGGCCCCGAGCTGCCCTTTCCGGCTGCTCAACCGGCCGGGATCCTGGTGGACGATGGCAGTCCCGGTTTCTTCGAGACGCCGGTCGACTGCTGGAATGATATTGCCATGCCTGGCACCCAGGGCGGGGTGATGCGATTTTCCCGGGCGCGCACCTCCACACCAACCTGTACCGGACGGTGGAGTCTGCCTGCAGGAGCCGACGATGGATTGTATTCCCTGTACGTCCGCATCCCACCCGATCGTGCAACCAGCGAAGGTGCGGTCTACACCATCCGCCAC
>DATAKV010000151.1:0-9196 GCA_036261375.1 Anaerolineales bacterium | reverse complement strand
AATGCGGCGGTATCAATCGGTACAACCAATATCCCCATTGCGATTGGCTTGATCCTGATGATGTACCCGCCATTCACCAAGGTGAAGTATGAGGAATTGGGGGATGTCTTCCGCAATAAGAAGATCCTATCCCTTTCGCTCATTCAGAACTGGATCATTGGTCCGGTGCTGATGTTCATTTTGGCGATCATCTTCCTGCGCGGCTACCCTGAATACATTGCTGGTCTGATCATGATTGGTCTGGCGCGCTGCATTGCCATGGTGATCGTGTGGAATGAACTGGCGCATGGCGACACGGAGTATGCGGCTGGGTTGGTGGCGTTCAATAGCATTTTTCAAGTGCTGTTCTACAGTGTGTATGCTTATGTTTTTCTCACAGTTTTGCCGACCTGGTTCGGGCTGGAAGGCGTGGTGGTGAACATCACCATTGGTCAAATTGCCGAGAGTGTGTTCGTCTACCTGGGCATTCCATTCCTGGCGGGCTTCTTTACCCGCCTGATTTTGGTGCGCGCTAAAGGCAAGGAGTGGTATTACAAGAACTTCGTGCCGAAGGTAAGTCCGCTGACACTTATCGCCCTGCTCTTCACGATCGTAGTGATGTTCTCGCTCAAAGGCAACCTGATCGTGCAGATCCCGATGGATGTGGTGCGCATCGCCATTCCGCTCCTGATCTACTTTGTGGTCATGTTCCTCGTTTCGTTCTGGATGGGGCAGCGCCTGGGCGCGGATTACTCCAAGACAACCACCCTCTCCTTCACTGCGGCCAGTAATAATTTCGAGTTGGCAATCGCAGTGGCGGTGGCAGTCTTTGGCATCAGCAGTGGCGCGGCATTCGCGGCCGTGATCGGTCCATTGGTGGAAGTGCCGGTGATGATCGGGTTGGTGAACGTGGCATTCTGGCTGCAGAAGAAGTGGTACCCCCAGGCCGCTCCTGCTCCGGCGATTGCTGCCGCGGCACAGGAAATCTGTCCACCGGATCAAGTCTTAATCAAAAAGTAAGTCTTACCTGACTCTGCAGGCCGCTTGTTGATCAGATTCTTGCCTGGTCCTGCGCCAGCCGCCATTCCAGGGCAGTAAAGCGTTGCGTCACTTTGTTGTTTTGCACAGCCATATGTACAGCACGACGGCTGCCTGCCAGTACACACAATTGACGGGCGCGAGTAATTCCTGTATAAAGCAAATTTCGCTGCAACATGGTGTAGTGCTGGGTGACGATAGGCATGACGACCACAGGGAATTCAGAGCCCTGCGCTTTGTGAACGGAGATTACGTAAGCAAGTGATAATTGATCGGCTTCGCTCCAATCGAAAGCTGTAGTCCGGCCGTCGAATTGTACGGTCAGATTCTGTTCAATGACGTCGATCGATTGAATGAAGCCAATGTCTCCATTGTAGACATCCTTGTCATAGTTATTCTGGGTTTGCATCACTTTATCGCCCAGGCGAAACACGGTTCCAAACAGGCGCCGCTCGGGCTTGTTATTTGCAGGCGGGTTGAGGTTCTCCTGCAGGCGGTCATTCAAAGCAATCACGCCGGCCGGCCCGCGATAGATGGGCGCCATGACCTGGATATCACGGATGGCATCGAAGCCAAATTTCTGCGGGATCCGTTCTGTGACAATCCGGATGATCCAGTCGGCTGCGGCAGCGGCATCTTCGGCGGGGAAGAGGAAGAAGTCGCCTTCATTCCCGCCCTTGGGGAAATCCGGGAACTTGCCCTGGTTGATCCGGTGGGCATTTGTGATGATCATCGAGTGCGCAGCCTGGCGGTAGATCGTTTTCAGGCGCGTGACAGGGACAATCTTGCTGTCGATCAGATCTCGAAGCACATTGCCGGCGCCCACAGAGGGAAGCTGATCCACATCTCCGACAAACAAAAGGCGCGTTCCCGGTTGAACTGCTTTCAGCAGGTTGTTTGTCAATAACAGGTCGAGCATGGATGCTTCGTCAACGATCAGAAAATCCACATCCAGCGGGCTTTCTTCGTTATGCTTGAAACCTTCCAGAGGCGAGTAGTCCAATAAACGATGAATGGTTCTTGCCGGTCGTCCGGTTGCTTCCGAAAGTCGTTTGGCTGCGCGCCCGGTCGGTGAGGCGAGCGCATATTTCATCCCCTGTGTTTCCAGAGTGGTGATCAAGGCTTTCAGACAGGTGGTCTTCCCGGTTCCCGGACCTCCTGTGAGGACACTGACCGGATGAGTCAGCGCCATCTGGATTCCCGACTGCTGTTCGTCCGAGAGCTGCTCATCCGCGAAGAGTGCATGGTTCATGACTCTGGCAGCTGAGAAGGAACTTGCCAGGGATTTCAACCGGTCCGCGACTCCTTTTTCCCCAAAATAAAGTGGGGTCAGGTAGATCACGGACGAAGAGTAAAGGCCGTCAGCTTCACCCACTGCTGGCTTGCCCTTTTCCGAGGGTCCGTTGTTCAACGGAACCATGTCGGCGCGGATACGATCCTCCTGTGCAAGGCGATCCAGCGCCGGAGAGATCAAATCCGCCGGGACTTCCAGCAGCTCCACGGCTCGCTGCCCGAGGGTTTCTCTTGGGACAAATACGTGCCCATTGTTGATCATTTCATTCAGGGCAAATACGATCCCCGCTTCGACTCGTGAAGGATGGTCTACAGGCAGACCGAGGGCACGGGCAAGTTTGTCGGCGGTTTTAAAGCCGACCCCATAGATATCCCGCTCCAGCTGATAGGGATTCTGCTGAACAGTCTCCAGCGATTGATCGCCATAGGTCTTGTAGATCTTAACCGCCAGGTTGGTGCTGACACCATGCCCGTGCAGGAACACCATGATTTCCTTGACCTGTTTCTGTTCCTGCCAGGCTTTGGTGATCTTTTCCGTTCGATCCATGCCGATTCCCGGGACTTCGAGCAGCCGGCCGGGTGTTTGCTCGATCACCTCGAAAGTATCTTCCTTGAATTTGTCAACAATCCGCTCCGCCAGCTTGGGGCCGATCCCTTTGATCATCCCCGACCCGAGATATCCCTGAATGCCAGTGATCGTTGCCGGCAGGGTTTGTTCACAGACTTCTGCTTTGAACTGCGAGCCGTGGTTGGGATGCCTGGCCCATTGCCCCTGCAGTTGGAGGAATTCCCCGGGGGAAACTTCGGGCAGATTGCCAACCACAGTAGCCAGCCCATCGACGCTCAGGCTGGACTTGAGTGCCGCGTGTATCCCTTTTTGATGTTCCGGACGCAGGCGCAATACGGTGTATCCATTCTCTGGATTGTAAAACGTGATGCGTTCCACCGAGCCGCTGAGCGTGTCCATATCATCTAGTATACACGGCGAGGGGATGAGCTTTGGCTTGATCTATCCCTGTATCGGCTCGCAGCATCCTTAAACAAGTGAGAGCCCACCGGTTTTAAGTGGACTCTCTAGCGGAGAGGGCGGAATTTGAATACCATCCTCTCAATGGGGGCCCGCGAACCTAAAAAAATAAACGCCCCGAACGAAATACCGGAGCGTCTTCAGCGGAGAGGGCGGGATTCGAACCCGCGAACCTTTGTGGGTTACACGCTTTCCAAGCGTGCGCGCTAAGCCAGACTACGCGACCTCTCCAAATCAAGCGGGCAGATTATACCAGAAATTAAAACACGGCCTGCGAACCCGCAGGCCGTGTTTATAAAAATCTAATCTAGTTATCCAGGGCGCCCTGGTTGATCCAATCGGCGATCAGCTGGACCTGGGGTGGGGTGAGCTTAGGTCCGCGCTTGGGCATATCTCCACTTGCGACCATTTCTATGATCAGGCTGCTGGCTGCATCACCGGGAACCAGGATCGCTCCATTCTCGGAGCCGGCCATGATCTCGGCGTGGGTGTTCATGCTCAGGCCTTCCTCTATCTTGTCCCCGCCGTGACAATTGATGCAGCGGCTCTGGATAATGGGCAGGATCTCATTGGCAAAGCTGACCGTGGCGCCGGCAGCCGGTGCAGGCTCGGTTGCTGCAGGAGCTTCCGTTGCGGGTGCGGAAGTGTCGGTCGCTGCCAGGGTTTGTGTAGGCGCCTCAGTGGGGGCAGCCACCTCTTGGGTGGACTGGGAAACAGGTGTCTCAGCTGCCTGGCTTCCACAGGCCGACAACAGTCCAGCGATCAAAAGCAGGATGACAAACTTGAACGTGGTCGAATTCATATTTGAATCTCTCTCCTAGAAACCGTATAGAATGACGCCACCCAGAAAGGCAAGCACCAGGGCAATGGCAAAACTGGCGCCGTAGGACGTGATGTAAAGGAACCGATTGGTCCTCTGAAATAGATCCGGGTTGCGGTAACGGACAAGGGATATCCCGGCGGTGAGGAGCAGCAGCACCAAAGCCAGGAGGATCTTTGCACCGGCATTGGGAGCCGCGCCTTCATAGTTGTTCGCATTGTCCATGATGCCGGTAAAACCGGCTGCGATCGTGCCCAGCATGGCCAGCACGATGTTGGCAAAAGCAGCCTGTTCGAGCGAGGCGCTGTTCCTCCAATAGGCAAGCAGGATAAAGAGAAAGGCCGCGCCGGTCAGCGCAATGGGAAAGTGCACCACCATGGGATGTGTGGGGTGCAGCTCGGTCAGGGCATGGATAATGCGATTGATCAAATCCATCATTCTCTCCTCTATGTTCGCCTCTCTGCTGGAATTTTCATAAGACCCTGGCGAACCAGGGTCTTACGTTGGACATATACGTCTGAATTAGCTAACCAGATGTATTAAAACCACATGTTATTACGTGAACATCATGAGAAATTATTAATTTTCAGGCGATGCCTATTCTTTGTTTTCCGAGGTTGAGAGCGGCGGAGGTGATGTTTCTGGAGCCGGCGTTGTTCGGGTCAGACGCCAGCCGCTGCGCGTGGCAAGCATATAGATCGCCCAGACGATCAAACCCCAGAACATCAGCCTCATCAGAATCCCGAACCATGCGAAGAAGCCAAAGCCGCGGCCCATCATGCCAAAACCGCCCTGATCGAAACCGCGCTGGAATCCGAACTCGTGCATGGGCATTCGTCCTGGACCCATGCCAAAGCCAAACTCACGCGGCGTGATGAATAGACGGTCGCCATCGCTGGCTGCCAGGATGCCCTGGCTGAAGCCAAGACGATACCCGGCAAAGCCGGCCGCGCCCAGCAGTCCCAGTACAAAAAGTACAGCAAGGAGGGGGAGGAGAACTCGTTTCATTGATTCAATCCTTTCATTCGATGCCCAACTGTAGCACGGCAGCATGGAAAAGCCATGTGAAAATTGTGTGGAAATGATCAAGAGTGGAACAGGTCTGCAAGATAATCTTGCGACTGCTTCTCGGGAGGAGCCTATTTCTTTGGGAGAGTGATCAGGATCTTCAAGCCTCTGCCCGGTTCTGACTCAGCCGACACCTGGCCGCCGTGCGCCTGGACGATGGACCTGGCAATGGCCAGTCCCAATCCGGAGCCGCCATCCTCCCGCTGTCGGGCCGAATCCGTCCGGTAGAAACGCTCGAAGATGCGGTCCATGTCCTCCGACTTCAGGCCGGGGCCGCTGTCCTGCACGGAGAGCTCGACCCCGTCATCGGCATGTCGGGCGCCGAGGACGATCCATCCATTTTCGGGGGTATGGCGTAGGGCGTTATCCAGGATGTTGGTCAGGACCTGGGTGATGCGGCCGGGATCCACTTCAATCGCAGGCAGGTTGGGAGCAATATCGAGGTTGAATGTAATATTCTTCTTCTGGGCCTGGACTTGATACAACGACGCAACTTCCTGGATCAGCCGGCCGGGTTCAATAATCTGCGGCTGGATGCTCAGTTCGCCGGCATCGGCAAGGGAGAGCGTGCGCAGATCGTTGACCAGGTGCTCCAGCCTCGCTGCCTCCTCGCGAATGATCTCGAAGTTCTCTCGGCTCGGCGGCAGGACGCCGTCGTGCACGGCTTCCGCATGGCCGAGGATCAGGCTCAGTGGGGTGCGCAGCTCGTGGGCGATATCGGCGGTCATCTGTTTGCGGGTATTGACCGAGTGTGAGAGCTGGGCACTCATCCGGTTGAATGCCTGGGCCAGCTCGCCCAGCTCGTCATCGGAACGAACCGGTACCTGCTGGGAAAGATCGCCTTCCGAGACGGCATGCGTGGCGCGCGTCAGCTCCCGGATGGGGCGGGTGAGTGTCTGCGAGAGGAAAACACCCAGCAGCAGGGCAATGACTGCACCGATCAGGGCGCCGAACAGCAGGGTCCGGTTGGTGCGATCGATGAATTCCACTTCGCGCGGCTGACCGACAAAGGTATATCCGATCGGCACAAGGATTCCGACCACTTCATCATTCACCACGATGGGCGTGCCATCGGACAGTTGAGCCCGGGTCAGCTCCTCGCCTCTCCGATATTTATCATTGCTTGCAATGACCACGCCGTTTTTATCGGTCAGCGCGAACGGCAGGACCCTGCGCATGTGACCCTGACCCACGCCGGGCTGCCTGCTAATCAGAAGGGTCTCTACACGATTCCATGATCCGTTCTCGAGATGGTACTGTGTGAGTTGGGTAACAATTTCGGATTGGGTCTGGTCATTCAGGAAACGGATGAATTCAGCCCTTGTATTCCAGCGCGCCGCGAGCACGATCACCGCCACACTGACGATGCCAATGCTAAGAAAAGCCAGGATCAATTTGGTGGAAATGGAGCGCATTGGCTTCACCCCCTCCGGAACCGGTAGCCAACACCATAGACGGTTTCGATGAACTTCGGCGAGCGCGGATCGTCCTCGATCTTGCCCCGCAGGTTCTTGATGTGCGTGTCGATCGTGCGCTCGTAGCCCTCATATCGTACACCCTGAATGATGTCCAGCAGGTCAAGGCGGGAATAGACACGTCCCGGCGCGGACATGATGGCTGTCAGGATGTCGAATTCGGAGGGGGTGAGGTCCACATAACGGCCGTCCACCTGTACGGTACGGCCATCGCGGTCGAGGATGATGCCATTCGCTTTGAGCACTTTTGCTTCCGGCTTTGACTCCCCGGCCCGCCGCAGCACCGCACGGACACGCGCTACCAGCTCGCGCGGGCGAAACGGCTTGGTCATGTAATCGTCCGCACCGACCTCCAGGCCGATGACTTTTTCCTCGTCATCGACACGGGCGGTCAGGAGGATGATCGGCGTGTTGTTCTCCGCGCGGTGCTTGCGCATGAACTCGTAGCCATCCATTTCGGGCATCATCACGTCCAGGATGATCAGATCCGGCTTTTCCCGGCGCGCAACTGTCAGCGCCTCCATGCCGTTGTAGGCAGAAACCACACGATACCCCTCCTGGGCCAGGTAGCTTTCAACCAGCGAGACCAGCCTTTTTTCATCGTCGACAACCATGATCGTCTTTGACATGCATCACCTTTGAATGCCGTGTACCGCTGAAGAATCTGGCACACGTCTGGGAATTATAGACACTGCCTGTGTGGTAATAATCGTAAAATTGTGAAGAATTTGTGTGGATATAAGTATAACGTTCCCGCCCATAAAGAAGCAAATCGGAGTCCTTTCTCCGATTTTTTTAATCGAAAACGAATTGAGCCAACGCAGACCTTGATTATCATCTATTAATACCTTACAATAGCGGGCGTCAATCAATACGTACTGGGCAAGATTACACAACTCGTCGAGGAGAGCAGCGTGAACGAGAATCGTATCAGGCAGGTACTTGAAATTGAAAAAAGGGCACAGGAAAATTATGACGCCGCGCTCCGTGAAGCGCAGCAGCTCCCCGTACAGGCGGAGCAGGAAGCTCAGCAAATTCTAAATCAAGCGCGCACAGAAGCGCAGGAAGAAGCTCGCCAGATCGCCGCACAGGCAAAGGCCGACGACGAAGCTGCCGGTATCCTTGCCCAGGCGGAGGACAAAAATCGCCAGCTGGAAGAGCTGGCGATGAGCAATTTTGATCGGGCCGTAAGCTACATTCTCGATCGCGTCACCGGCAAAGGGTAGGTTTTATGGCTCCAAGCGGTGTCTCCGGGTACGCTGCTATCAGCGCCCGCGTCCGGGCTATGTATTCTTCCCTGCTGACGGAGCAGGATTTTGCCCGGCTCAGTGATTCGCCCGATCTCCCAACCCTGGTCACACAACTGAAACAGACTGCCTACGGTCCCTACCTGGAAGCTCTGAAGGAAAAGGATTTGACGCCGCAAAAGGTGGATTTGGCGATCAAGGGAAAGCTGTCAGCCTCCTACCAGAGTGTGATCCAGATGGCGCCGGTCCATGCCCGCTCACTGCTCAAACAGCTCTACCAGTATTTCGAAGTCCAAAATTTGAAGGCGATCCTGCGGGCGATCACCACCGATCCCAACTGGGAACGCGTGCAGGACGTGCTCTTCCCGATGGGTTCGATGACCGTCCTGCCTGCCCAGGCGATGCTTGAGTCAGGGAGCGTGGGCGCGGCCATTGAATTGCTGCAAGGCACCCCGTATTACGAGACGCTTTCCTTTGCCATGAAGCGCTACAGCGCGGAACAAAACCTGTTCGCCCTGGAAGTGGCCCTGGACCTGTATTACTGGCGGCAGTTGTGGTCGGAAGCCAAAAAACTGCAGGGACAGGACCGTGAACAGGCGTCGCGGATCATTGGCTCCCTGATGGATGTGAATAACCTGATGTGGGTGATCCGTTACAAGGTTTATCACCAGCTTTCCGAAGAAGAGATCATCAACTATACACTACCGTTCGGCTACCACGTCCGCGATGAGGATGTGCGCGCGATTGCCGCCGGGGCGGACCTGCCGATGGTCGTGGGCCGCGTCTTTCCGGGCATCCCGGACCTCAATGTACTGCTCGAAGAGCCGCGCCGTGGGCTGCCCCAGCTGGAAGTGATCCTGAAGCGCCGCCTGATGGAGCAGTGCCTGGCCGCGTTCATCGGCAATCCATTTCACATTGGTGTGCCCCTGGCCTTCCTCATTCTGAGCAATCTGGAGGTCCAGGATCTGACCGTTCTGATCGAAGCCAAATCTTCAGGGATGCCTGAGGAGGAATTCCAGCCGTTTTTATTGAGGCAGATGTCGGCCTAGTTCGTGGATTGGGTGGTTCGGTTGACTTCAACATCTTCCGGGCCATCACATTATCAAACTCATTATTGGAGATCAAATGCTTTTTCCAAGAGAGATGTCCGAGCTCGAGCTGATCGTCCCGTCCAAGGACCTGCTGGCTGTGACCAAGGTTCTCAGTGGATATGGAGTGTTTCACCAGACTGATAGCAATTATCCGGGTG
>DATAKV010000149.1:0-1783 GCA_036261375.1 Anaerolineales bacterium | reverse complement strand
ATCTGCTGCTCATATTCCATAAACCGCTCGGTGCCAGCTCCCAGGATGGCCAGGTCTGTGTCTACGAGCAGCCTCGCATCGCCTTCCACAGGAGCCCGCGTGTGACGAGTAATCATAATGAGATCATAGATACGGCTTGCTGAGAGGGGATCCATGTTCTGAGCGAGAGCTATGTCACGGGCCAGCTCTGCACTGCGCTCTTCATTCGAATTGCTGTGAGTGTCATAAATGGCATCATGGAACCATATCGCCAGCTCCACTTCCGCCGGGCGCTCGGCCTGCTCGCGCAAATCGGCCCACTTTTCGAAACATTCTGCCAGGTGCCGGTGGGTGTGGTAAAAGCGATGCGGCTCAGCGTAACGGGAAAGGAGGTCGGCGAATAACTGCTCAAGCCGCGCCGAGGCCGGGATCCCAAGCTCAGTCCAGGTACGGAACCACCTGTCGAGCGTGCTCATCGAGGCCTCATCAGATGCAGCCAATTTATTCCAGCCTGTCTTCGATCTCCCAGACGTGGTCCAGCACATGCCAGGCTTCCCGGCGGACGAAGTAATGCGGCAGCCAGCGTTTGCCCCCGCGCGGCCCTGCTTCGGCGATTTCCCCATGTGCCGAGGCAGCCAGGGTATCGAGGATGGCCCGGCGGATCTCCGCGGTGGAGACCGGATCCTTTGCGCTCGATGTGACTTTGCCGCCCAGGCTGGAGAGGTAGCCTGTCTCGGCGCCGCGTACGTGGTCCAGGATCTTGTCCAGGTCCCGCCCGCCGCCGCGGGGACCGGTCCGTAATGATCTCCCTCGAGCTTTTTCTACGGCGGCATCCAGTGCCCGCCAGCAGGCTCCCAGGATGGATTGCAGGCGCTTAAGGTCAGAGTCCGTGACTGGGCGGGCATCACTGGCTGGGGTCATAGCGGGCGCGCCAAAATCGGTGGTGGCGCTGCCTTTCAACCGTTCTACCACGGTGAAAGCCGAGGCATCCCTGGGAGCCTTGAACCCCAGCCGGGACCGGCTCAGGACGCGTCCATAACGGGGACCGGCCTCGAGCAGCGCCTGAAGCGCACTGTCCTCGTCACGGCCAGAACGGCACCAGCCTGGCCAGTCCAGCGCGCCGGCGAAGGTCCGTTTGCTTCCGATCTCGAGGTAGACCTCGATCCGATTTGAACCATTTGGCATGACTCTTTCTCCTGGCCTGATCAAGATAATCTATGTCGTGAATTCTTCCAGGAAGGGCAAAAAAAATGCCCGTTCCTCCGGGCGCAGCCGCCGGGGAGACAGGGTCTTTGTATCGACGAACAGGCCCCGTTGCTGACCTTCCGCGACCAGCGTCCCCTGGCGATTATAAAAGCGAAATTGGATGATACCGGTGGTATTGCGCAGCTCCGACAACCAGACTTCCACATGGACGCGGTCCCCCAGGTATAAAGGCACTTTATAGGTGATCGTGGTCTGCACCAGGAGCGGCGCAAAACTCTGCTTGAGGATCTCATGCGTGGCCAGGCCTGCCGCTTCCAGCAGCCTGGTGCGCCCGATCTCCATCCACTGGATGTATACACCGTTATTGACATGCCCGAGGTAGTCGATGTGGAACGTATGGATCTCCTGGTCGATGGTTATTTTCTGCATGGTCGCCTATAAGTACATACTGATGAGCCTTCGTCTCAACCCTCATCCGATCCGGTTGGCGAAGGTTGCTGCATTAACGCCGAAGATCCTTTTCGAAACATATGCTGTCTTCGATCTGTGCATACGGACCGTAGTTCGAAATGATGTTGTATCCGTTCTTCTGGTACAG
>DATAKV010000148.1:0-11147 GCA_036261375.1 Anaerolineales bacterium | reverse complement strand
AACGGAAGGAAGCCGAGGAAAAACTGCGTGAGAGTGAGGAGCGCTACCGGCTTCTGTTCGAGAACAACCCCCTCCCGATGTGGATCTACGATCTCGAGACCCTGGCATTTCTCAAGGTCAACGATGCCGCCGTACAGCATTACGGATACACTGCGGACGAGTTCATGGCGATGACCATCAAAGATATCCGTCCGCCCGAGGATGTCCCGGCGCTGCTCAAGCTTCTGGGCAATGCCCAGCAGGGCATCAGCCGCGCAGACACCTGGCGCCACTGCAAAAAGGATGGCACGGTCATCTTTGTCGATATCGTCTCACACACCGTGGAGTTTGGCGGCCGGAAAGCAGAGCTGGTGCTGGCGAACGACATTACCGAGCGCAGGCAGGCAGAGCGTGAGCTCCAGCAGCGCAATGATGACCTGGGCGTCATCAATGCCATCAACGAGGCCGTGATCCGAGGCGATAGCCTTGACTTGATCGTAGACCTGCTGGCCCGCGAGATAAAACGTCTCTTCGCCGGCGAGAGCAGCACCATCTACATGTTTGATACCGACGGGCAGACCCTGACGATGCCGCGCTACTTCCTGCGCTCTGAAATCGTGGGCAAGATCGAAAAATTGATCGGCCGGTCCATCCCGTCCATTCACATACCGGTCAGGGAGGGCGGCTATTTTCACCGGGTTCTCAGCTCGGGCCGCGGCACGATCACGAGCGATCCGTCTGAGATCCAGGAATGGATGTCGGAGTTCGTCGAAACAACGTTTTTGCCAGCCATGGGGAAGAACGCCATCCGCAGCCTGATCCCGCAGATCTTCAAACTGCTCAACATCAAATCTGCCATTGTCGTTCCCCTGATTTCGGATGGCAAACCCATTGGCATCCTCGATACGTCCAGCTCAGGTCTCTTCACAGAAGAGGACCTAAAGCGTGTTGGCAACATCGCCCGCCAGCTCACTGCGGCCATTCAGCGCCAGCAGGTGCAGGAAAAACTGCTTGAGAGCGAGAATCGCCTGATCCTGGCTTTGTCGGCGGCGCAGATGAGTGTATGGGAGTGGAACCTGCAAACAAACGATGTGTTGTGGTCACCGGAGTTCTACGCCATCACGGGTATTACTGAAAACACATTCGATGGGACATTTGAAGGATATACCGATCTCATCCATCCCCAGGATGTGGAGCGCGTTCGAAGCGCGGCGGAGAAGGCCGTAGCCGCGGACACGATGTTCGCCGAAGAATTCCGTATCATCCGTCCGGATGGTGAGATTCGCTGGCTGGCTAATCTGGGTCACGCAGAATACGGCCCTTCCGATAACCATCTGCGCATGATCGGCACAGTCCAGGATATCACCCAGCGCAAGCAGGTGGAGGTCGAACGGCAGGCGCTGTTGAGCATCATGCAGGGGCTTGCCAGAACGCAGGACCTGCGCGAGTTCCTTGCGCTGATCCATCGCTCGATCGGCAATGTGATCTTTGCAGAAAACTTTTTTGTTGTTTTCCATGATCCCGAGACCGGCCTGTTCGAGGAAATTTACTCGGTAGATCAATACGACCCGCCCGCCCCGCCTTCCCGGCTTGAAAAGAGCATAACCTCGTATGTTTTTCGCACGGGCGAGCCTCTGCTCCTGACTCAATCTCGTTTTGAGGAGTTGCTCGCTCAAGGTGAAGTTGAGCTGATTGGCACCAATTCTGCATCCTGGCTGGGTTCGCCCCTCAAGACCCCGACTGGGACCATCGGCGTCATTGCCGTTCAGGACTATGAAAACTCAAATCGTTACTCCGAGCGCGACCGGAACTTCCTGGCGTCCATCGCAACACAGGTTGCACTGGCCATCGAGCGTAAGCAGGCTGAAGAAGATGTGCGCAGGAGTGAAGAACGTTACCGCGCCCTGTTCGAAAATTCGCCTGTATCGATCTGGGAGCAGGATTTTTCCCAGGTCAGAAGCTATATCGATGCCCTCAAGCAAAAGGGCGTAACGAACTTCCGTACTTACTTTGCAGCCCATCCGGAAAGCGTCTCGGAATGTGCGGCCCTGATCCGTGTCCTGGATGTGAACCACGCCGGTCTAGAGATGTACAAGGCCGAAGGCAAGGCGGAATTGATTGATAAAACTCTTCATGTGCTCAGCACTGGTGAACAGTCCCATAATCTGGATGATTTTGTAGCCATTGCTGAGGGGAGGAATAGCAACGCCTGGGAAGGGGCCGATGAAACCCTGACCGGAGAGCCGCTGGCGATCAGTCTCAAGTGGTCGGTAGCGCCAGGATATGAATGGGATTTCTCAAAAGTGATTGTCACAGTTTTTGATATCACCGAGCTAAAACGGGCCGAGAGGGCTGAACACGAACAACGCACCCTGGCCGAGGCTCTGCGTGACACGGCAGAGATCCTCAACAGCACCCTCGACTATGGAGTCGTACTCGATCACATCCTGAGCGCGGTTGGACGCGTTGTGCCTCACGATGCGGCCACGATCATGCTGATCGATGGTGATACTGCACATGTGGTCCGCTCCCATGGGTACAACGATCGTCAGATTGCCGACCGCATTCTGGGAGTCAAACTTTCGATAGCCAACACTACAAACCTGCGCAGCATTATTGAGACTGGGCAGACCGTAATCGTGCATGACACCCACAACTACCCAGGCTGGCACAGAATGCCCATCACAGATTGGCTGCGATCAAACGTTGGCGCGCCAATTTCAATATACGGAAAAATCATTGGCTTCATTCTCCTGGACAGCCAAACGGTTGGCTTCTTTACTCCTATCCATGCCGAACGCCTGGAGGCCTTTGCAAATCAGGCAGCAATCGCTATTCATAACGCTAATATGCTTCAACAAGCCCAGGAGGAGATCGCTGAGCGAAAGCGGGCCGAAGAGAAGCTACGCGCTTCAGAGGAGCGCTTCCGCCAGATGGCCGATAACATCGAGGAAGTGTTCTGGATGACCGATGCCCGGACTGGTGAGGAGCTCTACATGAGCCCGGCCAGCGAACAGGTCTGGGGACAAACACCCGAATACTTAACGCAGAATTCAGCTGCTTTCATGGAAAGGATCCTCCCGGAAGATCGGCCGGTGGTGCAGCGCGGCCTGGAACGGGAGCGAGCGGGAGAAAAAGTGGAGATGGAGTACCGTATCCTCCGGCCTGACGGTTCCATACGCTGGATCTGGGACCGCGCCTTCCCGGTCTTCAATGAGGAAGGGCAAGTCAAGACCCTGGCCGGCATCGCCGCCGACGTGACCGAGCGCAAGCTGGCCGAAGAAAAACTGCGCGCCAGCGAAGAGCGCTACCACAGCCTTTTTGAGAATCTCGTGGATGGTTTTGCATTGCATGAGATTGTCACCGACGAGCATGGGCAGCCCGTGGATTACATCTGGCTGGAAGTCAATCCAGCATTCGAAAAGCTAACCGGCCTTCGCGCCGCCGATATTCTTGGAAAAAAGGTTCGGGAGGTTTTACCCGAAACAGAACCTGATAAGTTTATTCCCCTCTATGGCCAGGTGGCCCTGACAGGAGAACCCATTCACTTTGAAGAGTTTTCCGTATCCCTTGGCAGATATTTCGATATCAATGCCTATTCACCAGCGCCTCGCCAGTTTGCCGTGACCTTTTTTGACATTACAGAACGAAAAAAGGCAGAGGATGCCCTGCGTGAGAGTGAGGCTCGGTTCAGCAATGCCTTTGAGTTTGCCCCAATCGGCATTGCGCTGGTTTCCCTCGAAGGAAAATGGCTCAAGGTCAACCGTTCCCTGTGTGACCTGCTGGGCTACAGCACCGAAGAGCTTTATCAGAAGAACTTCCAGGAGATCACCCATCCGGATGACCTCGAAGCGGATCTCAATTATGTGCAGCAGCTCATCCGTGGGGAGATTGTTTCCTATCAGATGGAAAAGCGCTATTACCATAAATCCGGTACGATCGTTTGGGTGCTCTTAAGTGTCTCCTTAGTCAGGGCCAGTGATGGAAATCCCGCCTACGCCATTTCCCAGATCCAGGATATCACCCAGCGAAAGCAAGCCGAGGAGGAGATCGGCCGTCGGGCCGAGGAGACATCCGCCCTGCTGGCTGCCTCCATGGCGCTCACCAACCTGGATCTTCACGCCATCCTGAACAGTGTGGGCAACTCTGCCAAGGCACTTTTCATGGCCGATGGCTGCCGCATCTTCCTCATGCAGCCGGATGGCGAATCCCTGCGCTGCGTGCTGGCCCTGCAGGAGGACTCTGTCGCATTCGACGATCTGCGAGTCCGGCTTGGGGAAGGAGTAACCGGAGCAGTGGCAGCAAGCGGCCTGGCGGAGATCGTCAACACCATGCAAGACGATCCGCGTGCCATCCAGGTACCCGGCACCCAGGAGGAAGAAGAAGCCATTATGTTTGCCCCGCTCAAGGAACGGGACCGCACCCTTGGTGTTCTCAGCGTCCGACGGGCAGGCAAAGATCGTCCTTTTGAGTCTGAAGATCTGGAATTCCTGGAAGCGTTTGCCTCCATGGCCGCATCAGCCGTCTCCAATGCCCGCCTGTTCGAGGAAACCCAGCGCCGGCTCTCAGAACTGGAAGCCCTGTACGAAAACGGATTGGCGGTCGGGCAGCTGCTCGAGCCGCGCCAGATCGGCGAGCGCATCATTGAAACCTTTGCCCGCCACCTGTCCTGGCATCATGTGGCCATTCGTCTGGTGCGTCCCGAAACGGATGAGCTGGAGTTGATCGCCTTCAACCAGCCCGATTTGAGTGAAAAAGAACGCTCCCAGGCAGTACGTCACTTCAACTCAAAAATCAACAAAATCGGACAGGGTTTGAGCGGCTGGGCGGTTCAGACTGGACAGCCGATCCGCAGTGGCAACGTGTACGATTATCCCCAATATATCCCCACCTACCCGGGAATTCTGTCCGGCCTGTACATGCCGTTGAAAATTGGTGAGCGTGTGATTGGCGTGATCAGTGTTGAAAGCGAAGAGGCAGAGGCACTGACCGCCCAGGATGAGCGCCTGCTGACTACCCTGGCTAACCAGGCCGCGATTGCTTTTGAGAATGCGCGCCTGTACCAGGCCGCCCAGCAGGAGATATCCGAACGCAAGCGTGTGGAAAAAGAGCTGCGCGAAAGCCAGGAACGGTACCAATTGCTGGTTGAGACCTCCCCAGATGGGGTCATCCTGCTTGGCATGGATGGCACGGTCCGATTCAGCAACGGTCAAATGGCAGGCCTTTTCCATGTGGATCATCCTGCGGAACTGGTCGGCACCAGCATTACGTCCCTGTTCGCGCCCGAGGAGCGGCAGTATATCGAGCAGAACATGGGCAATCTCATCTTCAGTGATACAACGCAGGAAGGTCACTGGCTAATCCGAAAGGATGGGACACGCTTTTTCGGCGAACTGCGCTCCTCTGCTTTGAAAAATGAAGCGGGTGAGCAGTACGCCGTCATGGCCCAGCTGCGCGATATGACCGAGAGGAAACAAGCCCAGGAAGCGCTGCAGGAGGAACGCCAGAGATTCCTGGACCTGTTCGAGAATTCCCCCAACCCCACCTGGCTGGAGGACTTCACAGCCGTCGTCGCTTGGATGAATGAACTGAGAACACACGGCGTGCAGGACTTGCGGAAGTATATGGAATCCAACCCGGGTGAATCCAGGGAGGCTGTGGGCCTCATCCGCATCTTGAATGTAAATCAGGCAGCAGTGATCGTCAACGGCGCGAGAAACAAGAAGGAGCTGATCGACAGGGTCCATGAGCTGATGCTCGATGAGGTACCGTCGGACGTTATGACCCATGAGCTGGACATGATCTGGCAGGGGCATACTTCCTTCGGTTTTGAAATGACCAGCCGGAGATTAAGTGGTTCCCTGATTACAGGTATTCAGCGGATCTACATCCCCATTAATAATGACCGGCCTGACTATGCCCGCGTGATCGTCACCAGCACCGACATCACCGATCGTGTGGAGATGGAAAGCAAACTGCGCGCCAGTGAGCTTCACTATCGTGAGCTGGCAGACAGTATCACGGATGTCCTGTTCGAGCTTGACCATGACCTTCGCTATACTCACTGGAATAAGGCATCGGAGATCCTGATGGGTATCCCAGCCTACGATGCGATCGGCAGATCGATGTATGAGGTGTTCGGCGAGTCGGAGGAACAGCTCAGGATAGGCCGGATCTATCAGAATGTACTCGAAGAGAACCAGCCAAGAACGTTCGAGACGGTTATCCTCCTCCAGGGCCAGAAGCTGGTGTTTGAGATCAATGCCAACCCATCCACGCGCGGGGTGTCGGTCGTTGCCAGGAATATTACCGATCGCAAGCTGACCGAGACGCTGCTGAAAAAGCGCTTCGAGCTGATGGACTACGCTCTCCATCACTCTCTGGGTGAAGTCATGCAGAAAACGATCGATATAGCAAGTGAGCTGACCGGAAGCCATGTCGGCTTCATGAACTTTATCGAAGACGATAAATCAATGGTCAACGTCCAGGCGTTTTCCACGGAAACGATCAGGGATTACCATCATCTGCAAGGCGGAGGTATGCATCAGCCAGTGCAGAAGGCGGGGGTATGGGCTGACGCGATCCGCCAGCGACAGGCAGTCATCCACAACGATTATGAGGCCCTGGAAAACAAGAACGGACTACCGGAAGGACATTTCAAAGTCATCCGCGAGATGGTAATTCCCATCATCCGCAATGATGTAGTCGTAGCCGTGATGGGGGTGGGAAACAAAGAGCTGGATTACACCCGGCAGGATGTCGAAACCGCAGAACGGTTTGCGGATTATGCCTGGGACATCACCGAGCGCAAACAGATGGAAAATGCGCTTGCCGAGGAGCGCAACCAGCTGGCAAAACGTGTCGAGGAACGCACGGCCGACCTCAGCCGGGCAAACTCGAACCTGGCACGCGCTCTGCGGGTCAAGGATGAGTTCCTGGCCAACATGAGTCATGAGCTGCGCACCCCGCTTAACGCCATCCTGGGCCTCTCGGAGAGTCTCGGAGAGCAGGTGGCAGGGCCCCTCAACGAAAAACAGCAGAAATATCTAGCGACTATCAACGAGAGCGGACATCACCTTTTATCCCTGATCAACGACATCCTCGACCTGGCCAAGATCGAAGCAGGGCAGATCACCCTCGACATCAACAAAGTAGATGTCAACTCCGTCTGCCAGGCCAGCCTGCGCATGATCAAACAGCTGGCGCAGAAAAAAAACCAGGAAGTGTTGTTCGAGATGGACAACGAGCTTGGCCTGATGTGGGCCGACGAAAGACGCCTCAAACAAATGATCGTCAACCTTCTGAGCAACGCGGTGAAATTCACCCCAGAATCGGGGCGGATCGGCCTGGAAGTACGCGGGGACCGGGCTGCGAACAAGGTTATCATCACCGTCTCGGACACCGGGATCGGCATAAAGGAACAGGATCTGGAACGGCTGTTCAAACCGTTCGTCCAGCTGGACTCCGGCCTGGCGCGAGAAGCCACGGGAACCGGGCTCGGTCTGGCGCTGGTGGCGCAAATGGCCCGTCTGCATGGCGGTAGTGTCCATGCACTCAGCCAGCCCGGTGAAGGGAGCCGTTTCATCATCCAGCTGCCGTGGGAACCGGCAATGGCGAGCGATATCGTAGCCCGGCTGAGGAATACAGGAAAATTCCGGGCAATCAACCCGGATGTAGACAGGCTAACCATTCTGCTGATCGAGGATACGCGCGAAGTGGTCATGATGCTGGTGGACTATCTTGAAATGGCAGGATATAACATTCTCACTGCCCAGGATGGCATCGAAGGCCTGGAACAGGCAAAGCTAACCAAGCCCGACCTTATCCTGATGGATATACAGATGCCGCGCATGGATGGCTTCGAAACCACCCAAAAGCTGCGAAACGATCCTGAGTTCAAGGATATACCGATCATTGCCCTGACAGCACTTGCCATGCCAAACGACCGCCAGCGCTGTCTCGACGCAGGAATGGACGAGTATATGAGCAAACCGGTCAACCTGAAAGCGCTTACCAAAACCATTCACAAGCTTCTTTTCCAGAACCAGAAGGCAGGCCTCTCATGAGCAGGATCCTGATCGTGGACGACAATGCCAGCGCCCGGGAGACGCTGGTCGCGATGCTTGAAAATGAAGAGTATGAAATCGAGCTTGCCGAGGACGCCTTTCAGGCTTTGCAGATTCTCAACATGCACCAGCCGGATCTGATCCTGCTCGATGTGATGATGCCCGGCATGGACGGCTTCGAGGCCTGCCGGCGGATCCGCTCCACGCCGCAACTGGCGGAGGTTCCGATCATCATACTTACCGCCCTGGACGACCGCGCATCGCTGATCAAGGGCATCGAGTCGGGCGCGGATGATTTTCTTAGCAAACCTGTCGACCGCTACGAGCTGACGGCGCGCATCCGGACTATCATGCGCTTGAACCGCTACCGAACCTTAAAGGAACAACGCGAAAACCTGCGCGAGATGACGGAGCGTCTCATCGCGGCCCAGGAGGAGGAACGCCAGCACATTTCACGTGAGCTGCACGATGATCTGGGCCAGGCGCTGACCATCCATATGATCTCGTTGCGGAATCTGCAAAGTGACCTGTCGCTCTCGCCGGAGGAATTGTACGAGCGCCTGCAGGCCCTGCACGACCAGTCGCAGGAGATATTCATCAAGATCCGCGGCATGGCACAGGACCTGCGTCCACCCATCCTGGATGCGCTCGGCCTGCAGGTATCCATGCAGACCTACTGTGAGGATTTTTCCCGCCGGACCGGCCTGCCCATCAGCTTCGAGGTGGAGGAACCACTTCCCCAACTGCCGGATATTTATAACATCACCCTCTACCGGGTCCTGCAGGAGGCCCTGAGCAATATCGTAAAACATGCCCAGGCAAGCCATGTCTGGGTTGACTTGACCCTGGACGAAGGCAATATCCTCCTGACCGTGCAGGATAACGGGCATGGATTTCAGCCGGGAGGCACCCAGTCAGACGGCATTGGGCTCTCGAGCATGCGCGAGCGCGTGACGATCGCTGGAGGGCATTTCGCAATCAGTTCCATGCAAAAACGCGGCACCATCATTACCGCACAATTCCCGCTGCACACGCATCAAAACAAGACGGAGGAACGCTCATGATCCAGGTTTTGATCGCAGAGGACCACCAGCTGGTGCGGGAGGGCATCCATGCCCTTCTGGAAAAAGCGGGGGATATCAGCATTGTTGGCGAGGCTTCAAATGGGAAGGAGGCCGTCGAGTTGGTCCAGGAGCTCAAACCGGACGTGCTCGTTATGGACATCATGATGCCGCGCCTGAATGGCATCCAGGCGGCCGAATATATCCGTGATTTGAAACTTCCCACTCGAATCCTGATCCTTTCCATGTATTCGGATGCCGGGTTCGTTCACCGGGCACTGCAGTGCGGTGTAAAAGGGTACGTTCTGAAATCTTCTGTTAGCGACGAACTGCTCCAGGCCGTCCGGACCGTGGCGGGGGGGAACATGTTCCTCAGCAGCCAAATTTCCGAAATTGTTGAAAACAGTGTTGCACATCCTGGTACGGCGGGAAAGGAGGAAGATCCGTTTTCGATCCTTTCCCCGCGCGAAAAGGAGATCGTCCAGTTGATAGCCGAGGAACATACGAGCGTTGAGATCGGTAAAATTTTGTTCATCAGCGATAAGACCGTTGAAAAACACCGCTCCAGGATCATGGACAAATTGAAGGTCCGCAATCTGGCAGGGCTGGTTCGTCTCGCGATCAAATATCGGCTGGTGGACCTTGAAAAATAGCCGACTTAACTGTTTTGTAAGATGAAGCGAAATGGGGGAATACCAGTATAGGCATTCCAACCCGCACTGATAAGATTATGGTGTACTATCACGATAAGGAGCAAGGATATGCCCAGCACCATACTGATCGTCGATGATGAATACTCAGGGCGTGAAACCCTGCAATCTGTGCTCGAGGGGGAAGGCTACAACCTGGTCATGGCAGAGAACGGTCCCCAGGCCATTGCCAAGGCAAAGTCGATCCTGCCGGATGTGATCCTGCTGGACGTGATGATGCCGGGAATGACCGGTTTCGAAGTCTGCGAGCGCATCCGCAACGATCCGCAGGTGGCCGAAATCCCGATCATCATCCTCACCGCCCTGGATGACCGCGATTCGCTGCTGACCGGACTGAAAGCCGGTGCGGATGATTTCATCTCGAAACCCTTCGACCGGTTCGAGCTGCGGGCGCGCTTGATCGGCATCACCCGCCTGAACCGCTATCAAAAACTGCTCGAGGAGCGCGAGAAATTGCAAAAAGCCCACGCCGGACTGCTGGAAGCCTACGAGGCGACCATCGAAGGCTGGTCGCATGCCATGGATCTGCGCGACAGGGAGACCGAGGGCCACAGCCGCCGCGTAACCGAGCTGTCCCTGAAGCTTGCAGAGGCTATGGGGATGGAAGAGGAAGCCGTCGGCAAGATGCGGCGCGGTGCCCTGCTGCACGATATGGGCAAGATTGGCATCCCCGATGCCATCCTGCACAAACCCGCTGAACTGACGGAGGAGGAATGGATCGTCATGCGCAAGCATCCGCAGTTTGCCTATGAAATGCTCAATCCCATCGAATACCTGCACGAGTCGCTTGAGATCCCATTTTCGCACCATGAGAAATGGGATGGTACGGGCTACCCACAGGGATTGAAGGGAGAGGAGATCCCACTCTCGGCCCGTATCTTTGCTGTAGCCGACGTCTGGGATGCGCTCACATCCGATCGTCCATACAGGCCTGCCTGGTCCAGTGAGCAGGCATTGGAGTACATCCGTGAGCAGTCAGGCAAGCACTTCGATCCCAAAATCGTGAACCATTTTCTAAAACTCATCGATAAACTATAGCCAGCAGACTGTTTGATAGTTACATGCAGTGCCTCCAAAACGCCCAGCGGGTACCCCTCCCTGGGCGTTTTGAATTAAAGAACCAGTCTTCAAACATATGTGGGCTGCGTGTTATCATTAAATTAGATTCGTTTATCCCTATGGCAGGAGGTTTATTGCTATGAGTGTAGACACGCGTATCGAGCGAGACTCCCTGGGGGATATCCATGTCCCGGCGGGAGCTTTGTATGGCGCACAGACCCAGCGCGCAGTGGAAAACTTTCCTATCTCCGGTTTAAAGCCCAGGCCTGCCT
>DATAKV010000134.1:0-1807 GCA_036261375.1 Anaerolineales bacterium | reverse complement strand
ATGAAGTGCATATTCGCGCTCAAACCGGCGAAATCTATGGAAAATCCACGCCGTTGGCGGTTGCGAATCCAACGCCATGGCTCTAAGGGTTCGATTGATTAAGGGAATACAGAAAGGAAAAACAGACGATGAAAACAAACTTTTCTTTGATCGCCCTCCTACTCTTTGCAGCGCTTCTCGCGGGCTGCGGTTCCCGAGCCAGGGTCAGTGAATTGCGGAGCGAGTCCCAATCGGTGGAACTGGGGGATGCCAGGTCAGTCCGGGTCGAGATCAGCTTTGGCGCTGGCGACCTGCAGGTGACCGGCGGCACGGAAAAGCTACTCGAGGCTGATTTCACCTATAACGTCGCCGAGCTGAAGCCAGAGGTGGAATACACGGATGGCACGCTCGCCCTTCGGCAGCCCGAGAGCAAAGGCCTCCCGGACTTGCGGGGTATCGCGGACTTTCGTAATGAGTGGGCCCTGCGCCTGAACGAGCAGGTGCCAATGGATCTGCGGGTGGAGATGGGCGGCGGCGGAAGCAATCTGAAATTGGCCGATCTCTCCTTGACCCGGCTGGACGTCCGGCTGGGTGCGGGCACGCGCATGATCGACCTGAATAGCGGTTGGACTCATGATCTGGACGTCACCATCGATGCCGGCGCGGGGGATCTCACCGTGCGTTTGCCCGGCGATGTAGGTGTCCGCGTGGAGGTCGATCGCGGTCCCACCGCTATAGATGCCCCCGGCCTGACACAGGATGGGAACATCTACACAAACCCCGCCTATGGCGTGTCGGCAGTGACGGTGCATGTAGCGATCGAGTCCGGTATCGGCCGGATAAACCTGGAAGTCGATGAGCATACGCAAGCGCAGGCTGCCCTGCAGGAGCTTCTGGACCAGCAGGTGGAGATGCAGAACATTCCGGGTATGGTCATGGCTGAACGACTGGCAGACGGCACCGTCATCTGGGACACATCAGGATATACCAGTCCTTCCGGCACAGAGCGTTGGAGCGCAAATACTGCGTCGAATATCGCCAGCGTGACCAAGACCTTCACAGCGGTGGTGGTCATGCAATTGGTAGAAGAAGGGAAACTCTCCCTGGACGATACTGTCGATACCTGGTTTCCCGAGCAGCCAGCTGGAGACAGAATCACGGTGCGCATGCTGCTGTCCCACACAAGCGGCCTGGCTGACTATCAAACCGTATTCGGCATGGATCCCGAGAAATGGACAAAGGACTGGGCCCCAGAAGACCTGATCGCCGTGGCAAACGAGGCTGGCCCTGTCGATGAGCCTGGCAGCCGCCGGGCCCACTATGCCAATACCAATTACTTCCTGCTGGGATTGATCATCGAGAAGGTCACCGGTAACAGCTGGGCTCACGAAGTGGAATCACGCATCATTGAGCCTCTCGATCTGAAAGATACCGCAATCGCAAAAGACGGTAGGCGGAATGAGGGCGTGGTCTCTGGCTACTTAAAGACCCCGGATGGCTACCTCAGCTCATTGGAAATGCCCTGGTATCCGCATGCATCCACTGCCTGGGCTGCAGGTGGAATGGTATCAAGTGCTTCGGACCTGATGACCTTTGCCTCCGCCCTTTTCGATGGCAGGCTCGTGTCGAAGGAGACACTGGCCGTTATGGCCCAGCCTGTGGGAACCGGTGGCGGACGGGCATGGGGTCTCGGCGGAGGAATCATTGAGGTGGCCGGCCGCACAGCGTTCGGAATGGGCGGCGATAGCGTCGATTACCACGCCTTTTTCATCGGTATTCTGGATAGCAAGCTCGTGGTAACAGCGCTGGTGAATGCTGGCGATGGCGA
>DATAKV010000073.1:0-1965 GCA_036261375.1 Anaerolineales bacterium | reverse complement strand
AAACACCAGGGCGTGATCATCGCCCGCGAATACAAGTTCATGTGCTCCAGCCTGGGACAGGAATTGATCGAGAAGGATATCAAGGAACTGGGGCTGACGCGGGTGGTCGTCGCGGCCTGCTCGCCGCATCTGCATGAAAAGACCTTCCGCATCGCTGCCCAGAACGCGGGATTGAACCCCTACCTGGTCGAGCTGGCCTCGATACGCGAGCAGGTTTCGTGGGTACATACGGACAAGGCCGTCGCCACGGAAAAGTCCAAGGCAGTGGTGGCCGGCGCGGTGTCGCGTGTGATCGAGAGTGTCCCGCTCGAGGAGATCAAGGTCCCGATCAACCCGAACACGCTGGTAGTCGGCGGCGGGATCGCAGGCATCCAGTCTGCGTTGGAGATCGCCAACGCCGGATTTCACGTCTACCTGGTCGAGCGCGAGCCGTCCATCGGCGGGCACATGGCCCAGTTCGACAAGACTTTCCCGACGCTCGATTGCTCCGCCTGTATCCTGACGCCGCGCATGGTCGAGGCGGGGACGCATCCCAACATCACCCTGCTGACGTGGAGCGAAGTCGAAAATGTGGCGGGGTATGTCGGCAATTTCACGGTCACAATCCGCAAGAAAGCCCGCTTCGTGAAGGAAGACCTGTGCACCGGCTGCGGCATCTGTGAAGAGAAATGCCCGAAGAAGGTGATCGACGATGTGTTCGAAGCGGGGCTGGGATACCGTAAGGCTGTGTACACACCCTTCGCACAGGCCGTGCCGAGATATCCGGTGATGGATAAAGAGAACTGCACCTACTTCATCAAGGGCACCTGCAAGGCCTGCGAAAAGTTCTGCCCGACCGGCGCGATCGATTTCGAGCAGGAGGATGAGCTCATCCATATCGATGTCGGCAATATCGTCCTGGCGACAGGCTATGACCTGTTCGACGCGCGCCGCGTCAGCAACTACGGATATGGACGATTGCCGAATGTATTCACCAGTCTCGAGTTCGAGCGCCTGTCGAACGCGGCCGGGCCCACGAATGGCGATATCGTTCTTCGTGATGGAAAGACCACGCCCAAGTCGGTGGGGATCATCCACTGTGTGGGCTCACGCGATAAAAACTTCAATAACTACTGCTCGGTCATCTGCTGCATGCAGGGCCTGAAGTTTGCCCACCTCGTCCACGAGCGGACCGGCGCGACGGTGTACAACTTCTACATCGACATGCGCACGGCCTACAAAGCCTACGACGAGTTCTACCAGCGTGTCCTCGAAGAAGGGACGCTCTTCGTGCGCGGCAAGGTGGCCGAGGTCACGAACGCGGCGCGCTACGAGCGCGAAAAAGGCAAGCTCATCATTCAGGTCGAGGATACGCTGGCGGGCAAGCAGAGGCGCATCCCTGTCGATATGGTGATCCTCTCCAGCGGACTGCAGCCGCGGCACGATGCAAAAGAGGTGGGGAAGCTGTTCGGAATCTCGTGCTCCACCGACGGCTGGTTCACGGAGAAGCATCCCAAGCTCGACCCGGTTGCCACGATGACCGAAGGCATCTACATCGCCGGCTGTGCCCAGGGACCCAAGGATATCCCGTCCAGTGTGTCGCAGGGCGCGGCGGCCTCGGCCCGCGTGCTCGACAAGATCCTGCAGAAGGAGGTCGCCCTCGAGCCGGTCAAGGCCAGCGTGGACGAGAATGCATGCTCCGGCTGCCGCATCTGCAACGGATTGTGTCCATTCAATGCGATCTCTTTCCTGGAAGACCGAATGGTCACACAGATCAATCCTGCGCTGTGCCAGGGATGTGGTACCTGTGTGGCCGCCTGCCCGGCCGGCGCGATTCACGGTACAGGCTTCAGCGACGAGCAGATCATCGCCCAGATCGACGGTCTGCTGCTGCGCACACTGGAACCGGTTGGCGAGTGAGGACTTTATGACTGAAACTTTCGAACCCACGATCATCGGCTTTACCTGCAACTGGTGCAGTTACCG
>DATAKV010000070.1:0-5180 GCA_036261375.1 Anaerolineales bacterium | reverse complement strand
TGCCGCATGGCGATCGCCGACATGGCGGAGGCCAGCTGCGGCGTGGACTGGACCGGGCGGGGCGGAGGGGGCAGCGCGTTCAGCTTGTCCACCAGCAGCTTCAAGTGCTCGGGAGTCGTCCCGCAGCATCCCCCCACGATTGAGATGTTGTGCTTGGTCACGAACTCGTACAGATCGTTCGCAAACGGCTCGGGCTCGAGCGGGTAAACCGCCTGCCCATCCACATTGAGTGGCAGACCCGCATTCGGGATGCAGGATACAGGCAGCGTGGCGTTCTCTCCCAGGATGCGGATGGGCTCGCGCATGTGTTCAGGTCCAGTAGAACAGTTGAGACCGATGACGTCGATGCCCATGCCTTCCAGGATGGCCAGGGAGGCGTTGATGTCGGTGCCGAGCAGCATGCGGCCGGTCGTGTCAAGTGTGACCTGGGCCTGGATCGGCAGGTAGACTCCTGTCTCGTCGAAGGCTTTGTGGATGCCGACGATCGCGGCCTTGACTTCGAGAATGTCCTGTGAGGTTTCGATCAATAGCACGTCCACGCCGCCGCGGATCAGGCCAACTGCCTGCTCGCGGAAGACGTCCGACAGCTCATCAAAGCTGACGTTTGACAGCTCCGGGTCATTGGTAGAGGGCAGCTTGCCCGAGGGGCCGATAGATCCCGCGACGAAGCGCAGCTGACCGGTTTTTTCTGCGTACTCATCCGCGAGACGGCGCGCTAATCGGGCCGCGGTCTCATTAATTTCAATCACCTGATCCTGCAGGCCGTACTCTGTCATCGTGATGCGGTTGGAGCGGAAGGTATTTGTCTCCAGCACGTCCACGCCGACCTCCAGGAAGGAGCGATGGACCCTCTCCACGGCTTCAGGATAGGAAATGACAAGGTAATCGTTGCACCCGTTGTATTGCTCACCGCCGAAATGCTCGGCCGTCAGGTTTTGCACCTGCAGACTTGTTCCCATCGCACCGTCGAAAACAAGTACTTTCTTTTCGAGGGCGTCGAGGTATTTGCGATTTGTATATTTCCGTTTGGTCATGTTGTTCCTTCGTAGTAATATATTTTATGTGAGGTCTTTATTGTTTGTAAGAATTCTTTCAAATCTTCTCGTCTGATGCATCCTCAAGTACAGACCTGGCCCATGAGGTTATATCTTCACAATATACTTCTGCATTCTCCGTGCGGACATCCAAAATTGTTTTTTTCCAGGTGGATTTCTCGATGATCCGTTTGCCGTCTCTGGACTTGAGCTTGAATGTACGATTGCCGCTGTCGACCCGATCCTTATTCTGTTTCCGAATATAGGAAGGCGGCTTATTTTCAATGAGAAATTCTCTCAATAACTCTCGCTCATACATCCAGCCTTCGCGCGTCATCCGGCTGGAGTGCTGGATCATGAAGGCAGTCACGGTCAGGTGATGGACTGCGCCGTAGCCTGCGTCGGTGAATTCCAACACAAGGAACTCATCGAAACGAGATTGGCATAATTGATCCGGCGCGCAGCATTCGGGACAGTTCATGATCAGGCCCAGCTTTCGATTTCCTTGTGAAATGCAATTCCATTCTCTTCGAGGAAATTCTTGATTTCAAAATAGCTTTTGTACTTCTGTTGCAGCCAGGCGAGCAGAAATTCTTCCTCTTGCCTTGCGAGTGAATAGAGTTTTTCCATCTCGTCGACGGTAAGCGTGTAGGCAATATCATTACCGAACATCCGCTGGGCAAGCTCACTAAAATCGTAGAAATTTACCTTGAGCTGCCCCTTCTCCAGCCAGATCCAGGTGGCGGTCTTCTCTGGCCCGCCGGAAAGCTTCACCTTTCTCGTTTCAGGCATCGGACCGGTCCAGTAATGTCTTGTTGAAGAACTCGACCACGCGCCGGATATACGAGTGCGAGTCCTGCAAGATGGCTGCACCGTGTTCTCCGGCTGGAAGCTCCCATAGCTCCTTTGGCTCATGGGCAGCCTGGTAAAACAAACGGTTAAAGTATATATCCTTCTCGCCACTGGCGATCAAGAGCACCGGCCGCGGTGCGATCCTGCCGATCACCTCCAGCACACCTTCATCCTTGCCGCCGGCCATAAAGTGGTACAGCTTGTAATACAACCAGTTGGTTGGGTAGTTCAACCAGCGTATCCATGTTTTTGGCCTGCCTCCGTGATCACTCAATACCGAGGGATTGAGCCCTTCCAGCACGAGCGCACGGAGATGCTCCGTTTTCAGCGCACCACGCAGGGCGGCCTGGGCGCCCAGTGAAATGCCCAGTACTCCGATCCTCTGCCTGTTGACGTCGACCCGGGTCAGCAGAGCATCCACCGCGCCGGCCACATCGTCCGCTTCGCGCAGGCCATAGGTGGACGTGTCGCCATCGCTGCTGCCGTGGGCGCGCAGATCGATCATGAAGACACCGAAGCCTGCCTGGGCCAGAAATTCCGCATGCAGGAGCATATTTTTGTTGGCATCCCCCAGGCCATGCAGGAGAAGGATCGTGGCGCTGTTCCGGCTGGGGAGGAAGCGGCCAAATAATGTCAGCCCATCGCGCGAGGAGAACGTCAGCTCCCGAAACTGCAGAGGCGTCTCCTCCATCCAGCCGAACCGCCGTGGGGGGTGGGCGAAACTGAATGCCATCCGTACCGGGTTGCGGAGGAACCAGACCAGCAGGACTACGATCCAGTAGGCAGGATGACTTAAGGCATAGCCCGCAAACCCGATCAGGAGAAAGAAGGGAGTCCAGAACAGGATCGAATCGCGGTAGTAACGCCAGCCTTTGCGGTACATCGTAGTCCTATTTTACGTCGGCGGGCAGTGTGGCGCGGCCTGCAGGCGTCATCCGGCCCTCGGCGATCATCTTGCGGGCCCGGTCCTTATTCGTATTCGTCCAGTTCGACTTTGAGCGGCGCGGGCTGAAGCGCAGCGCATAGCGTTCCGCATCGATCGATTTTTCGATGTTGTCGATCCAGCCAAAACAAAGCGCTTCCTCTACCGCTTCTACATACTTTATGGATGGTTTCCGGGCGGCTTTTTTGTATTGAACCAGCCAGATCTCCTTCTTCTTCTGGTGATTCTCGATCAGCCACTTGCGGAAGCCATCCCGGTCTGTTACATAAAGAGTTTCGCCGATTTCCATGTCATGCCTGTTATGAAACAAAAAACCTCTCGCAAAGAGAGGCGACACGCAGAGTGCATATCATCTCTCATCTCCCGGACAGTTCGTCCGCCGAAGTTGGCACCGTTTCCAGCAATCAGCGATTAGCGTTCAGCTGTCAGAATGTGCTGATAGCTGTTTGCTGATGGCTAATTGCTACTCGGTTGCCGAGGCGTCAAAGGGTCGGTCCCTCAGCCTCTCTGGATGAGCAAATCCGTAGATTGTTCCGATTTTATAACACGGTGGGGGAGGGATGTCAAATAAAAATTCACAAAAGATCACTTGACGGTCGCCTGTTTCACCGGTAGACTGACGATTAAGGAATAACTTAAACGTATGCGCAATGTGGAGACCCTGCATTCCTTCGAGAAGATCAAGCTCCTGGCAGATTCGCGCCGTATGCGGATTTTCCGACTCCTGATGGCTTCCCCTGCCACGCTCACGCATCTGGCCCGGACCCTGAAACAGTCGCCGGCATGGATTCGCCACCACCTCCTGGCGCTTCAGGCCGCCGGCCTGGTTGAAGTCGATGAGGTCCGTAAGACCGGAAAGGTGACTGAAAAATTCTACCGTGCCAAAGCAGATGCACTGCTTCTGCAGGAGATCATCCTTCCCAAAACCAAAAAGCCTGCTGTCCTTTTTTCAGGAAGCCATGATCTGGCCCTGGAGGGAATTGCCGGCCAGCTGCAAAAGCATATCACGCTGCTGAGCCTGCCGGTCGGCTCGCTGGATGGGCTCGTGAACCTGCGGCAGGGTTTATGTCAGATCTCCGGCTCCCATCTCCTGGATGAAAGTGGTGAATACAACCTGCCGTTTGTCCGCCATCTGTTTCCTGACCGCGATGTGAAAATTGTCACGCTGGCTTATCGTATGCAGGGACTCATGCTGGCCAGGGGAAATCCGAAGAGCGTACAACATATCTCGGATCTATCAAGACCCGGAATGCGGTTTGTAAATCGCAATCCAGGCTCGGGGACCCGCCTGTGGTTTGACGGGGAACTGCGCAGCCTTGGAATTCCAACCGGCCGGATCGAAGGATATGACAGCGTTGTCAAAACGCACAGCGAGGCTGCCAGTCTGATCGAAGCAGGCAACGCGGACGCGGCGCTCGGTTTGCAGGCTGCTGCACATCAGCACGGACTCGATTTCATTCCCTTGTTTGAAGAACGTTATGATCTGATCCTGTCGCCTGAAAATGAAAAGTTGCTCATGCCCCTGCTTGATTATTTACAAACATCTACATTCCGCGCCGAACTTCAAATACTGACCGGGTATAACGCCCGTCACAGCGGTGAGCAAATCCTGATCTAGGCGGCTCATGAGGTTGCTCCAAAAACCGGCGGTGCTCAAATCGTTTCTATTATCCAATCCCCAGGTGGAGGCCCCATATGAAATTTGTTCGTCTAACGTTTTTTTACATCCTGGCCTTTGCTTTGATGCTGTATGCCTGTGCACCGGCAACTCCTGCCGTCCCTTCTAACCCAACTCTTATTCTCGCTACCACAACTTCCACGCAGGATTCCGGTTTGCTGGATATTCTCATCCCCCGGTTTCAAGAGAATACTGGATACACCGTGCAGACCGTGGCTGTTGGTTCCGGCGCGGCGCTTAAGATGGCTGAGGATGGGAATGCTGATGTGCTGTTGGTTCACGCACCTGCTTCAGAAAAAGAATTCCTGGAGGCCGGTTGGGCCAGGGATCGTTTCCTCGTCATGCACAATGACTTCGTCATAGTTGGTCCGGCAGAGGATCCTGCTGGCATAAAGGCAAAAACAACTACAATCGATGTCTTCAAGGCAATTGCAGACAGTGGCTCTTTCTTCGTTACCCGGGGCGATGACTCAGGCACACATAAAATGGAACTGAGCCTGTGGAATAAAACGGAGTTCGACCCGACCGGCCAGGCCTGGTACACAGACTCCGGGCAGGGGATGGGTGCGACTTTGACGATCGCCTCCGAAAAACAAGCATATACCCTGACCGACCGTGCTACATACCTGGCAAACAAGGATAACCTCGATCTCGAAATCCTTTTCGAGGGAGA
>DATAKV010000064.1:0-4901 GCA_036261375.1 Anaerolineales bacterium | reverse complement strand
ATGTATCAATTACGGATATTACATCCTTTGCCATATCAAAAAGCGAGTATGCATTATTTTTATTCCAATTACTCATCCAATCTGATAATCCAGTACCTCGATAGTCTAATCTGATCACTTGAAATCCTGCAGATGTAAACTTATTAATAAATGAATGTGGCCACATTAAGGCATCAGCCGCATTTGACATTAATAAGCATATCGTGCCTTTTATTGATGTTGTTGTTGGAGGAATTAACTCATACCAAATTCGAACATTATTTGAAACTGCAAAACCAGTTTCTCCTCTTACTAATTCAGGCAACTCCCCATTTAATGTTTCATCAATAATATGTAGAGTATTCAAATCAGGTTTGGGGCCATAAAATATTAATAGTAGTACTATTGTAGTGAGAATTAATAACATAATCAGCAAAAGGGACATGTTAAGTACACCTTCGTCGCCCTAACTAATAACTTAATTGACAATATCCACAAAACTGCTTATAGATTGCATTTGCCATATTTTATGCACCATTATGACATTGTCCATCTAAACAGCAAAATAGTGACTTTTGCCGGCGTGGATGGTTAACAACCATCATTTGACAGATTTACTCGGCTTGAGCCAGGTGTCGTTTGTCATAACCGAAACAAAGCGTCTTCGGACGCGATCTGTCACTTCCGTGCTGCGCGCCGGGAGTTATCTTCCATGTCCAGCAGGATCAATAAGGCCTGCTGGGCGACCTTCAGCAGGACGAAGTACACCAGGCCCGGTGCCAGCTGGGTCAGCTGCAGGGTGGGGATGCTCAGGCGGTCGAACAGGGTCATGTTCTCGAAGGTGATCATGCCGGAGGCCACCAGGGAAAGATACTGCCCAATGGATACAAGTGTGATGTAGCCATAGAAGGCAAACAGGGCCCAGGCGATCACATTTGCGGTGCGAGCGATCCTTAACACGGCATCCCGGTCGAAGTAGGTGCCGAAGAAACCTGTCCGTGTCTCTGTGGGTTGGTCCATAGCTGCTCCAGATAAGGGGTTTGAAAGGTTGGCTTGTGTACACATTCTACATGAAAAAACGCCAGAGGGACGTACAGGCTCTGCTGTAACCTGTGCATATTGAATTGGTCATGTAAATGTTCTATACTGGTAGTGAAGTCGAAGAGGATGTACACCCGATGGTGGTGCAGGTCGCGCTTGTCGAAAACATCGTGCCCGCAGGGTACGTGGCGGAAAATCGGACTATACAATAAACGGGAGATGAAGCATGGCAAAGGCATTCAGCGTAGCATCCTGGAACGTGGAGCATTTCAAGAACAATCCGGAGCGCATCGACCTGGTGATCGGGTTCATGAAGAAGCAGAACCCGGATGTCCTTGCCCTGTACGAGGTGGAAAGCGGGGACGTGTATAACACCCTCGTCCAGAAGATGCCCGAGTACCATTTTCACATCACCGAAGGCCCGCAGACCCAGGAGATCCTGGTCGGCGCGAAGCGCAGCCTGACGGCGTTTTTTACCCAGAAGGTCGAGTTCAAATCGGGGAATACCTACCTGCGTCCCGGCGCGCTGCTCACGATCCGCAAGAACGATGTCGATTACATCCTGCTCTTCCTGCATACCAAAAGCAGCGACAAGCCCATCGGCCTGGGCCTGCGGGATGACATGTTCGACCGGGCCTTCAAGTTCAAGCGCTTCCTGGACGGTGTCTCGAAACGGGCCGAGCGCGGTCCGGCCAACTTTATCTTCCTGGGCGACCTCAATACAAGGGGAATGCAGTATCCCTTCAAGCGCGAGATTTTGGTGGATTTCGAGCTCAAAAAGCTGAACAGCGGCGCTTCGCGCTGCAAGATGCGCCGGCTGAACAAGAATAAGCCGCATACCTGGTGGAACGGCCCCGGCAAATACAAGCCGAGCGACCTTGACCACGTCATAGCGTCCGGCCACATGAAGTTCAAGCAGTTCAACGGCTCGGATGTGGATGTGCGCGGCTGGCCGGATGAGACCAGCGTCGAAGCGCAGAAAGCATGGATCGACAAGTACTCGGACCATGCCCTGCTGTTCTTCCAGATCGAGAAGGCCTAGCACTCCAACAAGATTAAGCTGGAAGGTGAGTCTAGGGAATAATCGAGCGATCTGCCCTCCAGTTTTAGATTGTCCGAGTACAAGGAAGGGCAGCGTACCGGATGAGGAGGTAAAAAGACAAGAGTAGGTTGTTGGATCTGTTCAACGGGTGTGCGGGGTGCATTCAATATGCACGTAAAGGAGGTACATGATGTCTCAGAATACCCGCCTGGATGCAAATGAACCGGGGGAAACAAGGAGGAACCGGGTGGCACAGGGCTGCCTGGACCGGCTGTATAAAAATGCAACAATGATCCTGCTCGTGCTCTTTGTGGGAGGGATCGTTTTTTCCCTGGCACGGACTGCGATCTATAAGATCCGCCCCTATGAACGAGGCCTGCACTTGCGAGGCGGCAGGTTCATCGATATCGATGAGCCGGGCTGGCATATCCAGATCCCCTTTGTGGATACGGTGATCGGGGTGACGGTCATCGAGCGCTCGGGGATGATCGAGCAGCTCGCCGCCATGACCGCGGACGATGTCACTATGGATGTTTCCCTGCTCTATACGTACAAGGTGGCCGATCCTGTTCGCTACCAGCTGGAAGTACTCGATCCCGATAGGATCGTCTCCGGCTTCGTGCAGGGCACGCTCCGGGATGTAGTCAACACCCGCACCATGGACGATGTCATGCACAGCCGGGCCGCGATCAACCAGGAGGTGATGGAGATCCTGCGCCAGCGTGAGGAACAGTATGGGGTTGAGTTCGTGCTGGTCCAGATCCAGAGCGCCTCGCCGCCGCCCGAAGTGGTCAATGCGATCAAGGACCGGATGGTGGCCGTCCAGCTTCAGGAGCAGGCCGATGCCGAGGCGGCCCAGCAGCGGACCCTGGCGGACAGTCAGTTCTACGCCGCCCAGAAGAAGGCCGAGGGAGAGGCGATCCAGATCACGGTGACTTCCCAGGCCCAGCTGGAGGCGCTGCAGAATATCCTCAGCGAGCTGGAGGCGGGCGGTACGCTGGGTGAGCAATACATCCAGGTCCTGATCGCCCAGGAGCTGCGCCAGAACAGCAAATGGATCATCAGCAACGGCGGGACGATCCCGGTCATCGACCTGGGCGAGGCGTCTGATCCCGGCTCGCAGACAACGGGAACCAGTCCCTGATCCCTGTCTGAAAGGAAAGCGCCCGCCGGACGAAGCGGCGGGCGCAGGCGCATAGAGTCAGCCCGTCAGATGACGGGATCGTCTGTATGCATTTCGTTCCACCGGGCAACCAGCTCGTCGCCGGTCTTGCCGATGTTCTCACGGTTGCTGACTTTGCCTGTAAATGTGCCGGGCTCCTTCAGGGCCTTGATGAGGGCGGCATCCGGCCGGTACTGGATCGTAAGGCTGCCATCCAGGCCGATGTTCGGAGTCTAGGCGCCCAGCCCTTCGATTTTGACGGCTCTTCCCGAACGGATGAACTCAATGATCTTGTCGCGGAGCTCCTTGATCACGCAGTCCAGCACGCCTTCCACGATATTTGTCGCCCGCGAAATGGAGCGGACCAGCTCAGGCTTCTGGACGGTATTCCCCAGATCGACCCGCGGCCGGCAGATGCTGATGATTTGAATTCGATGTGCCATAGAAAATTTCCTTCGGTATGTTGTTCTGCAGTGACGTTATTATAAAAAGCAGATGGGGTAGTGTGCCTTGCAGTCCTGTAATAGCAGCCGATTTCCTATAAGGGACTCATTACATTCCTGTAAGAAGTTGTCTCCAGGCAACCAAAGAGCATGTCATTGGCAATGGCAAATGCAATCATTGCCAATGATTCCGGCAATGATTGGCAGTGAAGGCAGCGCTCGCTGTTACCCTGCGTAAATCGTACGTCAGGATCGGTGGTCATGCCAGGCTCGAACAGCGCGAGGCGGGAAAGGAGTCTCTGCCTTCAAACTGGACTTGCGCAGATGTGCCGTTCACTGTATCCTTGACATAACCCCTGATTCCTTCGAAGGAGTGTGCGATGTATCCGAGCGATGTACCGGTGGAAGACCTGATACGGGAAGCGCGCGAGCGGTTCAATGTGGCCATCGCCGAGCGGGATGTGGCTGCCATCCGTTCCCTGCTGGCGCCGAGCTACCATATTGTCACGGGCCGCAGCGAGCAAAGCCATGGTGCCGACGAGGAAGCAAGGCGCTGGACAGAACGGTTTACGTCCGACCCGACGGTGATGTACCGCCGCTCGCCGCGTGAGGTCACGATCAACGAAGACTGGGGGCTGGCAGAGGAGCTGGGCAACTGGAAAGGCACCTACACCACCGAAGGCGTGCTTGTTCACGCCTCGGGGGTCTATGCTGCCAAGTGGCAGCGTGCCGAAGACCGGGTGTGGGTCCTGCAGGCCGAGCTTTTTACCACCATCACCTGCACCGGTCCCGAAAAAGGCTGTCTGCCGCCGGCCCCGATCCGCCGGGGATAAACCAGGAGTGCGCAATGGCGTATTTTTATCGATTCGAGTATGACATGGTCATCGCCTTTTCGGCCCCCGACCGGAGTACGGCGGAGGAATTCGCCAGAAAACTGGCGGAGAGAAACATAAAAGTATCCATGGATGAGTACAAAGCTGCGGACGAGAGCAGCATGGATCCCGATGCCCGCCTGACCGAAACACTAGGCAGGAAGGCACGGTTCTATCTGCTGCTGATCTCCCGGTCCTTCCCGACCCTCAATTGGAAAAACATCGAGAAAATCGCAGACACCGAGAAACGTCTATCCATCATCCCGGTCAGGCTCGACGACACAGAAGTACAGGGCCTGGAGGCTGCCTCAGAGACGAGAGATCTTCGCCGCCAATCGATGCAGGACATTATCGATCTCGTT
>DATAKV010000053.1:0-4642 GCA_036261375.1 Anaerolineales bacterium | reverse complement strand
TTGTATTCGGCATGAACGGCGTATCCACCACCGGCACAGGCGACACGCTGTCCGACCCGGAAACCCTGCATATCCTTTCCAAGAGAGATGATCGTGCCGGCCGAGGAATAGCCCAATGCCATCGGCTGATCAAGACGGTTGAATGCTGCCTGTGCCGTGTTGACCAGACCTTCCCGACGGGCCTTATCCAGCACCTGCTTGACCAAGTCGGGACGCGAACGCGCCTTGCCGACCAGGCTCTTCTCTGCGAATTCGACAACCATACGCTCGGTACCCGCCGAGACGAGGCTTGCTTCCACTTTGATAAGTGCCTGGTCCGGACGCGGCGCCGGAACAGGCACGTCTTCGACCGTCGATTTCCCGGTTTTGATGTTCTGGAGGAGTTGTTTCATTGTAGTTTCATCCTAAGAGGCGGACTGAGTATACCCCAAGAAACCGCGGTGATATAATTTGCGAAATATTACACTATCTGATCCTGTTCAAAGGTTTTGGGATATTGAACAGGGTTGTTGAAGGAGTTTTCTGTGTCTGATTCCCGTATTGAGAAATTCGCAAAGGTGTTGGTCGAACATTCTGCCCGCATTGTACCCGGCGATCGTGTCCTCATCGAAGGGACGACTGCCGCAGAACCCCTGATTCGTGAGCTCTACGTCCAGGTCCTGGAAAAGGGCGGCATTCCTCATCCTCTGGTTGCCTTTCCCGGCATGATGCCCTTTAGCCAGGACGAATTGTATCTGACCTACGCCAAAGACACCCAGCTCGACTTCATCCCCACGTTTTACAAGATCGCCTACGACCAGTTTGAAAGCCGCATACGCATCCACTCGGCGACGAATACGCGCGGCACGACGAATATTGATCCTCTGAAGGCCCAGCGGCGCAGCAAGGCACTGAGCACCATCACCGAATCACAGATGCGACGCGGAGCCGAGGGCGCTTTCAAATGGGTAACCACACTCTACCCCACCGAGGCTTATGCCCAGGATGCCAGCATGAGCCTGAAGGAATATGAGGACTTCGTTTTCGGCGCCGTCCACGCGCACGAGGAGGATCCGATCGCCTACTGGAATGGCACAGCGGAAGGCCAGCAGAAAGCGATCGACTGGCTGGCCGCAAAAAGCCAGGTCGTCATGCGTGGACCGAACGTGGACCTGACGCTTTCCATCAAGGGCCGCAAGTTCATGAACTCGACCGGCACCCACAACATGCCGGACGGCGAGATCTTTACCGGACCCGTGGAAGATTCGGTTAACGGCTGGGTGAAATTCACCTATCCTGCGATCTACGGCGGGGTAGCAGTGGAAGGTGCGGAGCTAACATTCAACCGCGGCCGAGTGGAAGTTGCGCAGGCCGAAAAGAATCAGGCGTACATGGTCAAAATGCTAGAATCGGACGAGGGCGCCCGGCACGTCGGTGAATTCGCCATTGGCACCAATTTCGATATCGACCGGTTCACCGGGAACATCCTGTTCGACGAAAAGATCGGCGGGACCTTCCACATGGCACTTGGCGCCGGGTATCCCGAGACGGGCTCGCACAATAAATCTTCGATCCACTGGGACATGATCTGTGATATGCGTACCGATTCTGAGATCCTGGTGGACGGCGAGCTCTTTTATAAGAATGGACAGTTCGTGTTCGATAGTTAAGTTTGCACTTTCCAGGTTTAAAGTTAAAGGTTGGGATGCGGACCCCAACCTTTTCTATTGTTCGAGTCAGATGCGCTGTTCCAGGCTGCTAGTAAGATCCCACGGATGGATCGACCGTTCGTGCATATTCATCGATCCCCCCGCGCACGTTGAACACATTCTTCCAGCCCTGCTGCGCCAGCCAGGCGGTGACCTGGGCACTGCGGTTTCCGTGATGGCACATCACATAAATGGTGGCGTCCTGTGACTGGGCCGATTCAGAGAGCGCATTTGTGCCTTCACGCGCCAGCCGGCTCATAGGAGTAACATTCAGGCGGCTGTCGGTTAATTTGGCATATCCCAGCTCATGAGGCTCGCGGACATCAAGTACGATGAACGAGTCCTGTGACTTTAATTTTTCAGAAAGATCTGCAACAGTAATTTCAGAGATCATATAGCTAAGGTATCCTCGCTGCCAGTGACATCGGCTGGAGCATATACTTTATTTCAGTGCCTTCACGTACAGGCGCTCCACATATTCCTTGACCATTCTGCGCGTGGAAAATTGAGGGATGTTGGTCTTCATGGAATCCTTGATGTGGGCCATCCACTCCTGGGAAACCTCTTTCGGGTCGCGGTTGTAGTAGAGCGGGATGATCTCGTTTTCCAGGGTGCTGTACAAGCTCTCGGCATCCAGCGCATCCTGGACACTTGGTGAGTCCATCTCTTTATCTTCACCGATCGCCCATCCGTTGCGGCCGTTATAGGCTTCGCGCCACCAGCCATCCAGGACTGAGAAGTTCAGCGCCCCGTTCAGCGCGGCCTTCATCCCTGAAGTACCGCTTGCTTCGTAGGGACGGCGGGGGGTGTTCAACCACACATCCACACCCTGGACAAGATAGCGCGCCAAGTTCATCTCATAATCTTCGACGAAAACGAGCCGTCCACCCGTTTCGGCACGCTTGACCTGACGATAGACCTGCTGGATCAACTGCTTGCCGGGTTCATCGGCAGGATGTGCCTTGCCTGCAAAGATGATTTGCACAGGCATATTGGGGCGGTTGATAATGTCCAGCAGCCGCTCCACATCGCTGAGGACCAGGCTGGCCCGTTTATAGGTTGCAAAGCGGCGTGCGAAACCGATAGTGAGTGCATAAGGATTGATCAGCACGCCTGACGACACCACCTGCACAGGATGGAATCCACCATGTGTCCAGCGGTCCCGGACGCGTTCGCGCATGTAAAAGGCCAGCTTGCGCTTCAGATGCAGGCGCACAGCCCACAGCTCATCATCCGGAATATCATCCAGGCCAGCCCACATGTCCGTATCATCGAGGCGCTCCATCCAGTCGTGTCCGAGATACTCGTCCAGCAGGACACGTATTCTGCGTGCCATCCAGTTGGATACATGAACACCATTCGTGATATGGGTGATCGGTACATCGTCCAGTTCCCGATCCTTCCACAGGAACTGCCACATCTTGCGTGAGACATCACCGTGAAGCTCGGAGACAGCATTGCGCCCGTTAGAGCTGCGCAGGGCTAGGATGCCCATACTAAAGGTTTCACCCTGCGGCATCTGGTGACGGGCAATCTCGAAGAACTGATCGCGGGTCAGTTTGAGCTCAGGCCAGATAGCACCGAGATATTTTTCGATCAGCCACAGTGGGAATTCATCGTTCCCGGCCGCGACCGGTGTGTGGGTGGTGAAAACGTTCTGACCCCGTGTCTTCTCCATCGCCTGCTCAAACGTATCTCCGCCGGCTACGAATTCACGGGCGCGCTCAAGGATCAGGAATGCAGCGTGGCCCTCGTTCATGTGCCAGACCGAGGGGTTGTATCCCAGGGCGCGCAGCGCACGAACGCCGCCTACGCCAAGCATCAGCTCCTGCATCACGCGCCGGTCCAGATCGGACCAGTACAATCGGGCGGTGAGCTGCCGGTCAAACTCGGTGTTCGGTTCAAGGTTTGAATCGAGCAGGTAAAGCGGAACGCGTCCGACACGGATCTCCCACAGACCGAGCGACACCGTTCGGTCTGGCAGCTCCACTTCCACACACAGACGCTTGCCCTCCTCATCCAGCACCGGAAGTGCGGGCAGATTCTTGAAGTCAAGCATGTTATTCAGCGCTTCCTGCCAGCCATCCTCGGTGATGCGCTGGGAGAAATAGCCTTCGGTATACATAAATCCCACACCGGTGATAGGCAGCCCCATATCGCTTGCTTCCTTCAAATGATCACCGGCCAGCACACCGAGACCACCCGAATAGATCGGAAGGGTTTCGTGCAGACCAAACTCCATCGAAAAATAGGCGATGGGCCGGCCGTTCAATTCGGGATGTGTACGGTCAGTCCATGTGTCGGTTTGATTCATGTAGGAATCAAAGGTGGAAAACACCGCCTCGTAGGCAGCCAGATATTCCTTATCTTTGGCAACCTGGCTCAAACGCGGCCGGCCCACCTCACGCAACATCCGGATCGGATTATGGCCCAGGCGCTCCCACAGGTCAAAATCCAGGCGGCCGAATAAACGGGTGGCATCCGGATCCCACGTCCACCACAGGTTGTAGGCGAGCTCGCCGAGGCGGGCAAGACGCTTTGGTAAATTAAACCCATCAGGTAAATTAGATCGGAATGTATTCATAGGCTGGCAATCATACCAAATTTTCAGGAATTTCTAAGGATCGTGTTGCCAGGCCGCAACACGTCCCCATATAATGGACAGCACATTTCAATATAACGCCTCTGATGAGACAAGCGGTACAATGGCGGTATGGCTACTGTCCAGCTATTCATCACCTGCCTGATCGATTCGTTCTACCCGCAGACGGGCGAGGCGGTTGTGGATATCCTTCAGCGTCTCAACGTGGATGTGGAGTTCCCTGCCGATCAGACGTGCTGCGGCCAGCCTAATTTCAATGCAGGGCTCCGCATTGAAGCGCGGCCGATCGCTGAGCATACCCTCCGCGTATTTGAACGGACAGTCGGAGATATTGTCACACCCTCCGGTTCGT
>DATAKV010000046.1:0-2455 GCA_036261375.1 Anaerolineales bacterium | reverse complement strand
GGATGATGTAGGATCCGCTTTGGGGGAATTTCATGCCTGTCCATTTTTCCCATTCCGCCGGGGTACCGCGGATCGTCTTGGAGGTATGGCAGACCTTGATGATCCGGGCTCCCAGTTTGACATGCACTCGCAGCCAGGCATCCAGCGGCAGGCCGTCCTCCGAAGTCCAGGTGATATAGTCGTCCAGGGATGTCAGCGGGTACTTGCTCTTCTCGCTCGGCCGCAAGGGAATGACCAGTGATGGCAGCCCCTGGTCTCTTGTTACCGCTCGGGCGGCCTGTACCATCGGCGCGCTCAATCCCTGGCCTCGATAATCAGATCGAACCACGATTTGAATAGCACAGTGCAGGTTGGGAGGAATCCCTTTTTTGTGGCATTCGACTGCCTCTCGAAATGCCCAGTCCCAGCCCTCCTCCGGAAGATCTGCCATGCGGCCATCCCATCTCAGCGGAAAGCTGTTGCCCATGCCGGCGACCCGCTGCTTTTGGGTGTCGTACAGGGCAAATTGATACCCGGCAAATCGATCCAAGAGCTCACGCCAGAGCTCGTTGGCCACCGGGTCATGCAGCATGAACTCAGGCCAGACCTCTTTTGTAATCCCGCGCACAAGGTCACGGTAGCCGGGGTGGGACAGCGAGGTGATGACCTGATATTGATCCATGCTTATACTCTGTGTACCATCCAGACATTAGGCTCGACGTACACACCTTCATCCTTGTCCACATCCATGTGAATCGGATTGAGTGCACCGGGGACCACGTAGGGTCCGCTCTGCGGGAATTTCAAGCTGGTCCATTCCTCCCACTCGGCGCGCCTGCCGCGGATCGTCATGGCTTCGTGACACGGCTTGATGATCGCTGCACCTGCCCGGGCGTGGACTCTCAGCCAGGCATCGAAAGGCAGCCCGCTCTCATTTGTCCACTGGATGTAGTCGTCTATGCTGATCAGCGGGTAGCTGCTTTTCTGGTTGGGCCGTACCGGTGCGACGAGGTTCTCGAATCCCTTTGATTTTGCAATAGTACGCATGGCCTGAACAATGGTGGAGCTTAACCCCTGGCCTTGATAATCGGGGTGAATGTTGATCTGGATGGCCGATTGAATATTGGGTGTGATGCCGTTTTTGTCGTCCTCGATCGCTTTCAGGAAGACCCAGTCCCAGCCGCCTTCGGGCAGTTCTTCGAGCGGCCTGTCCCAGCAGAACGGCAGGCTGTTTGCCATGGCGGCCATGCGGTCCGTTTCAGTATCCAGCAGGGCGAACTGGTACTCGTTGAAGCGGTCGAATAATTCATGCCAGTTCTCGTCTGCGATGGGATCATGGAGCATGAACTCCGGCCACGAAGCGACAGCAATATCGCCGGCGCGGCCGCGGTAGTCGTGCAGATCGTCGGGGGAGATGATTTTGAAGCGCGGAGTTTCCATATCCTATTTTACCTTTTCATGAGGGTATCGAGCCAGAATCGATCGAAGCGCGGGCCGTCTATTTTTGTTACAACGCGGATTTTTTGGCCTGAGTTGCCGATGCGTTCCTGTAGAAACCCATCCTTTTCAACGAGAAGAAGAGGTATTTCTTCTATTTCAATTCCATCCCGATACCCAAGAGCGATCGCGCAGGCCAGGGGATCATGCAGGAAGTTGATGATGTCATCCGGAAGGCCGTCACAGATTTGGCCAAAGCGAGTCTCATTTTGCTCATCGATTGCAAAGGCCTTTGCCTGTTGTACGATCAGCTGGCCGAGTGCGCCTGCTTTTCGCAGATCATCCAGATAAGCTCTCCGCAGAGCTGTTTCAACAGTTACCGTCAGGGGGATCAGCATCGGATTCGATTTCTCAATCACGTACTTAGCAGAGCGCACATCAACCTGGATGTTCCAATCCATGTCGTTTCCCCACCCGGGAAAGCCTGCGCGGATGCCATAGACATAGCCGCCCATGAGAAAGAGGTTGGCCCGCTGCAGGATGCCCGGGAATTTCAGATCCAGCAGGTACAGGTTGGTAAACGGTCCGATGGCAATGATGATCGCGTTTTGCTCGATACTGCTTTTCAGGAGGTGGAGAGCATCTTCCAACGGGTTGGGACGCGGGATGATCTTTTGTGACCAGTACCTCTCTTCATCCGGGTAACCAAATTCTGGATAGCGGTAATATCCCTGTGAGACGTCTGCACCTGCAGCAACGGGGATATTCTCCCTGTTTTCCCGGCCGAGAACTTCGCGAACGTATCCAGCCCTGCGCCCATTTGCTTCGGCGACAGTTGTTACACCGGAAATCTCTACATCTTTCCAGCGCAGGAGCATCGCCAGCGCACACAGGTCATCAATGTCACCGCCCAAATCGGTGTCGAGGTGGATTTTATGCATCTGGGCTTTTTGCTGGATATTCAGGCGAGTGCAATGAGCTGCCCGACTCCAAAGTGGATTTAACGAAACGAATGAGATCCAGCGTTTCAAGCAGCGCA
>DATAKV010000043.1:0-4308 GCA_036261375.1 Anaerolineales bacterium | reverse complement strand
GATGAAACGGCCGTATCATTCGATGAAGTCATTGCAAAGCTGAAGAAAGATGGCCTCCTACCAGATTAAAATCAAGCCCTCGGCATCCAAGGAACTTGAAAGACTTCCTCGGATTACAATCCCTAAAATTGTCGCAGCTATTAAAGAGCTTGCAGAAAACCCATTTCCTCAAGGCGAAAAAAGTTGACCGGATTCGATCGTACCTATCCAATCCGAATAGGGGAGTATCGCATCTTGTATAACATGTACGACGACATTCTTGTGATTGAAATTATCCGCATCCGTCATCGTAAGGATGCCTATAGGTGAACATGACCCGCGAAGAAGCCTTAGCTATTGTCCGTGAATTTGTCAAAAATGAAGGCCTGGTGCGCCACATGCTTTCTGTCGAAGCTGCCATGCGCTTCTATGCCGAAACCTTCGGCGAGGACGTGGAACGCTGGGGTCTGATCGGGCTGCTCCACGACTTCGACTGGGAGATCCATCCCAGCCTCGACCAGCACCCGCAGAACGGCGCTCCCATCCTGCGCGAGCGCGGTGTCCCCGAAGATATCATCCAGGATATCCTCAGCCATGCCGACCATCTGAATATGCCGCGTGACACCCGGATCCGCAAGGCGATCAGCGCCTGTGACGAAATCACCGGCCTGATCACGGCCGTTGCCCTGGTGCGGCCTTCACGCTCGCTTTACGACCTGGAGCCATCTTCCGTCAAAAAGAAGTGGAAGGACAAGGCCTTCGCCGCCGGCACCTCGCGCACCGAGATGGAACATGCCGCGCAGGAGTTCGGAATCGAGCTTTGGGAGCATGTGGGCAACGTCATCCGGGCCATGCGCCGGATCGCGCCAGAGCTGGGCCTGGAAGGCAATCTTCCACGCCAGGGCGTATAATCATCCCGCTCCTGCGATCCCAGGAAGCTCGTCCATGCCAAGGAGGCCATCATGAACAACCACCAGGTGAAGGAACCCATCCTCGCGGCCTTATTTGTCGACTTCGATAATATCTTCATCAGCCTCGAACAACAGAGCAAGCACATTGCCAACCAGTTCGCCGCCAACCCCGACCGCTGGCTGGACTGGCTGGAACATTCGATGCAGAAGGAAGCCAGGCGGCGCATCCTGATCCGGCGCTGCTACCTCAACCCCCAGAGCTTTTCCAATTTCCGTCCCTACTTTATCCGCTCCGCCTTCGAAGTGGTGGACTGCCCGCCGCTCACCGCCCGGGGCAAGACCAGTACCGACATCCACCTGGTCATGGACGTGCTCGACACCCTGAACCATCCCACCCATTACCAGGAATTCATCATCCTCTCCGGCGACTCCGACTTCACCCCGGTCCTGCTCCGCCTGCGGATGCACAACCGCCGGACGTCTGTGCTTTCGGGGGGATTTTACGTGTCCCCGGCCTACAAGGCCTCCTGCGACTACCTGATCTCGCAGGACGAATTCATCCGCGACGGCCTGGGGATCAGCGACGAGGACGATGAGCCTGTCCAGCAGCAGAAGACGATCACGCCCAAAACATCCGCAGCGCTGCTGACCAGGATGGCAAAACGGCTGTATGAGGCGGCGGTCCTGCCGCAGGGCATCGAAGCCAGCGAGCTGCCCAAGATCTACAGCGAATTCCCCGAGTTCACCAAAAGCGACCAGTGGCTGGGATACAAATCCCTGCGCAAGCTGACCGAAGCGATCGCCGAAAAAAGCGACCTGGTCCTGCAGGGCGACGATCCCTGGCGGGTAAGCCGGGCCCCGGCAGATGTCCCGGCCGGTCACCAGGGAGAGAAGGAAGCGATTGCCGAGTGGATCCGCACGGTCGTGGCCGAATCGCCCACTCCACTGACGATGGGATCCCTGGCGGGAGGCGTGATCCAGCGCTTCGGTACGGGAATCCGCAACTCGGACTGGCTCGGCGCCGAAACGTTCAAGAACCTGCTGACCCAGCTCGACCTCGGGAACCTGCAGCTCGCCACAAATATCCCCGGCTATGTCTTTGACCCGGACCGCCATACTCCTCCCGGCCTCGAGCAGCCTGCCGACGAGCAGACCGAGGTGGTCGATTCGCTTACCACGCCGGTCGGAGAGTTTTCACTCAAACATCCGGACCTGGCGCCACTGGCCTGGAAGGTCAACCAGCTGACCGAAACTCCCTATCTCATGCCCGAGCATTATGCGATTGTGCTGAGTGAGATCGCCCGCGAGATCGAAGAGAACAACAGCTACCAGTGGTCGCGCACCTCCAAAACGGTCCGGGACCGCTGTGTTGAAAAAGGTGTGGCCGTATCGCGGGGCCAGGTCAACTTCATCCTGACGTCGCTGTATTATTCCGGGTATCCCCTTGGCAAGGAACTGCCTGTCAATATGGTCAACCTCACCCGAAAACTCATGGAGAATACGATCACCCTCTGCAAGAACGCCCAGTTCCAGTTGAGCGATGGCGAGATCGAGCTCATCCACAGGTGGATGAAGGGCTAGGGAGCAGCTCACGTTGCCGGCGATCTGACGGCTACGATCCTGGGCAGGCGCTCCAATTGTTCTTTATCCAGGGTAACCAGTTCACATCCGAAGCGCAGGGCAACGGCAGCATAGACGGCATCGCTGCCGCGTAAGCGGTGGCCGGCGGCAACCTGGCCTGCGTATTCCGCGAAGTCTTCATCAAGATCGATTAGGGTTAATTTTGGAAAAGCTCGGAGATCGTGAAGGATTTCCAGTGCGATTTCGGAATTGTCCTGTTTTCGAGCGATGGAAGCCGCGATTTCCGTCATAAACAGGGTCGGCTCGATCAGCACAACTCCATCCTGCTTCAACCGGGAAATAAACTCTGCACTCTCATCACTTCGGTCTTCATCAGGGCTGAGGGCATTGACAAAGACGCTCGCATCCACCGTTACCGGCGTTCTCATCGGCGCATCTCCGAAAGAATATCCACGGAACTTTTCTTATTGCTCTTCTCGTTGCTTAGCCTTGCCCGGATGGCCAATAATCTCTCCCATCCATCCTCTTGTTCCTTCTCCGGCAGTATGGCGTCCATGGGAACGATCGCCGCGACAGGCTTTCCGCGTTGTGTCACAACATAACGCGCCCGTTCCTCCTTCACGGCACGGACAACTTCAGATGCCCGGCTCTTCAGCTCACGGATGCCGATCTCTTCTATTTTTGGCTGTTTTTTCTTGCTCATGTGGTTACCTATGTGACCACATCATACTCCCGGACCGGGGGTGAGTCAAGCTTACAAAAACACACTTTGCCGCGGGGAACCGGCACGCTACCCCACAGGGGCGCTTTGCGGCAAGCGTGACCTACGGGATCACGCCTGCATGGTAGACTTGCACCTGCTGCGAACGATCCTGTGAACACTCGTATTCAACCTGTCCTTGTCCTGCTCCTGTGCGCGCTGCTCCTTTCGAGCTGCGCATCCGTCTATGCCGGACCGGCCACGCCGACTCCCGCCAACATGGCGCCTGTCCATGTCCCCAAGCCCGGAACAACACAGCCAGTATTAACACTCCCGGCAACTCCGGCTCTGCCTACGGCCACATTCCTGCCGAACGCCGAGACCCTGCAGGTCTCCATCTGGGTTCCTCCCTACCTTTCTGAAACGATGGGCGAGGCGCTCGAGGAACCGCTGCGGGGCCTGTTCGTGAGCGATGAAGCCCAGGCGAACATCCGCCTGGAGGTGGGAGCAGAGAATACAGTCAGCCAGTGGGTCTATGCCCTGGCGACTCCCTTCCCATCGTTCCTGCAGGGGATGAGCGGCGACGAGCTGCTTTCCCGCTGGCAGGGCGCGGCCGCGGCCCCACCCCTGCTCATGGACCCGAATACCCATGCCATGCTCACGGCTTACTGGGGCACGGCGGGCGGCGATGTACGGGTTGTCCCGCGGGAGCAGCTCGTAGACGCAACCTGGGCGCAGCGGCCTTCGCTGGCGATCGTCCCGTTCGATGACCTCGAACCGCGCTGGAAGGTCCTGCCCGTGGACGGACTCTCGCCCATCCACAGGGATTTCGATTTTGCGAGCTACCGGCTTACGATCCCGATCTCCCTGGTCAGCGACCCGGACCGGGTTGCGCTGATCCAGGGCAATTTTCTGATCCCATCCTCCAATCTCGACCCGCAGAAGATGACGGTCGTCGCCGTCACCGGCGTCACGGCCCTGGTGCGGGCCACTGCCTCCGCCATGGAGCAGCGCGGCCTGCTCTATCCGGCTAAAGACATCCGCGGCTGGCTTCTCGAAGCAGACATCACCCACATCAGCAACGAGGTGCCGTTCGCCGCCGATTGCCCGCCTCCCAACCCCACGCAGGAAAGCATG
>DATAKV010000041.1:0-4454 GCA_036261375.1 Anaerolineales bacterium | reverse complement strand
ATGTCAATTGGCATATAAATATCAACTACCAGACCTGACAGGTCTCTTATATTACAACTCCCAGCTATTCAGCAAATCTCTCAGCGCCAGCATCTCGTCCCTCGAAAGCGTGACCCCTCTCCCCAGCTTCTCGTGACCTGGGGACCAGTCACGGATGTCATACTTCGGGGGATGGCCGTTCCAGCTGATCAGGTTGACCTCCTTGGTCCAGCCGGTGCGGGATTGCGACAGCACACCGAGCTGCATGACGATCTCATAATTGATGTCATCCATGGCAAAAGCCTCCTTTTACATACCCGCTGAATTTTACAACTCCATCGGTTTCTTAAATAGTTTACATTCTCCTTCCCCCATTCGTGCTTTTTGAATGGGGGAAGGCCGGGAAGGGGCTCACGGCGCCGGCGCCTCGACCTCAATATCCGGGTCGTATTCCATGACGATCGTCCTCCCGGCCTGCGGGATGTCCACGGTCGTCTTGTAGAAGCGCCGGTCGGACCCGATCCACCAGCGATAGGTGAAGTTCTCGCCGGTCGATTCATAGATCGTCGTCGGGACGCCGTCCAGCTCCTCCGAGCCTGCAGCTGTAAAGCGCTTCTCGCCGCCTGACACGGACGCGAAGTCTGTGGCGAAGATCTCTGCGATCCGGGCGGGATCGATCGCCCCCCGGTCGATGAACTGCGACAGCGGGCTGTCCGGCGGCACCTCGGTCCACTGCCCGTCGACCAGACCGTACGACTCGGCCGGGCTGCCGCTGATCTTCAAATACACCACCGAGTCGATCAGGATGGTCTCGAGGGTGATCGTTTCGGTCCCAATGGCCTGCACGGACTTGTTATAACCCCGCCTGCTCGACTGCGCCTCCGTCAGCGACGTGATCGTCTGCCCGGTTTCCTTCACCAGCACGCTCTGCTCCAAACGCCAGGGATAGGCAGCCAGCGAAGAGCGGACGATCTCCAGCACCTGCGCCTCGCTCAATTCACCGTCGCTGGCGGTCTCGCCAACCGGGTCCTGCGCCGGCGAAGCGGGACTGCACGCTGACATCGTCAGGACAAGGCAGACCACAATCCAGAAAGCCATCCGCGATCCGGTTTGCATAGCATCTCTCCTCTCGAATATCATTCAGGCAGAAAGCAGAAATTGTAGTACAAAACCGGCACACAGACTGGATTTCGGTTCTCTTCGCTGGCCGGGTGTAACCAAAATTAATGAAAAAATTCAAAAAACGTATTGTATTTCCGGAGAATCTGTGTATACTGCCTCCCAAAAAACAATCGATCGTTCACGCCGCCATCCTGTTGTTGTGCATGTGGAGAATCATCATGAATGGACATCACCGCCCGGATAGGAAAGATCTGCTGGTGCAGCTCGAAAACTACAGGTTGATCCTCGATGTAAACGCAGATATCCTTGCCGACGACCCGCTGCTGGAAGAAAAGATCGATTATTACCTCGGGATGCTCAACGGCCATCTCGACCAGCTGGACAGGTGGGAACAAACCAGCGACTCAACCAATTACGAGATCTCAATCGACCAGGCAAGCCACCTCCTTTCCGAAATCAGGGGATTCGTCGTGAAATTGCTCGGCGATCAGGAACCGTCCTCTCCGGATGTCGGTCTATAAAGCCCGGCTGGGGGTTCGGGAGAGGATCTCTCCCGCGGGCCTGGATCACGCTCCCCGGATCCTGCGCAGCTCTGGCAGGACCTCGAAATCGCTGCTGCGCGGGATCGAATGGAAAACCTCAAGCAGCCCGGGCGACGGCAGGATGGATGTGCGCGCCGCCAGGTCCAGGATCATTCCTTCCAGGTCGAGGCGGACCGCTTTCTTTCCATTCGATTTGTAGATGTTGTGTAGCACTCTCCAGCGCCCGCCCTGCAGCGACAACCCGGCCAGGGCAAAGTCGAGAGTGATGGTTTCCCCGATCCGCACCTCCCGCAGGAACTGGGCCTGCAGGCCCGTATAGGTCGGCGCAATGCCAAGCTCGGCGAAATGGGCAGGCGAAAAGCCGTGCTCGGTAAAGAACCGGTAACGCAGGTCGGCCGCCGCGTCGATATACGCCGCGTAATTGACGTGATTATTGGCATCCAGGTCAGACCAGCGTATTTCATAGGTTTTGGAATACTCGCTCATGGGAACACCTTATTCAGAATGTATAGCCTCGACGAGGGTAATCCTCCGGCACTTTGATCTTCTTTTTCTTGTTGAGGGGATTTTACTCGAAGTCAAATACGCCTTTACGGAATTCCCTCGTGAAAATTTTCCTGAAATTGTATTTTGCAGGAAAACTCTTATACTTTAACGATCAAGATGGGATTCGATCGTGATCGACCAAGGAGGACAGGATGGCGAAAGTGTTTGGAATGCATGCGATTGAGCTGAAACCCGGTGTGAGCGAACAGGAGTTCGAAGAATTCATCCGGACAGAAGTGATACCCGTCTACCGCCAGGTGCCCGGGCAGACGACCCATCTCCTCAAAGGGGACCGGGGCGAGCGCGGCGGCAAGTACCTGGTGCTGATCGAGCTGGAAAGCCAGGAGCGGCGGGACCATATCTATCCGCCTGCCGAGGATGGCGGGGGTGTGGCCGAGGATGTGCTGCAGCTGGTAGGCAATACCGATCATGTCTGGGAAAAGTTCGCCACCTTCGCCGAAGGGTTCCCGGACCCGGCCTTTACCGACTACGTGATGGTCAGCGACTGAGCTCCATTGAGCCAGGAAGACGATCCATCGTTTGTCCTCGGAGGCGGGCCTGGCTTTTCTCTGCGCTCTACTCGCCTCCTCAGTTCTCACTGAAGGATTTGATCAGGCTGAATACATATTTCCCATCCTGGTTCCCCAGGGCATCTGAAACGGCCGGTGCCGGGCTGGCAAACCACGCAAGGAAATGTCCAGGAATTCGATGGAGCACGGACGGCAGGGGTGCCTTTCGCAAGACGACTGCATACATATAAAGGAGCGCGGGAACAAGGAACAGGATTGGAAACACGGCATTTTCAAAAACAATCCAGACCGCGGCGGTCAGCAAGGGAAGCACCAGCGCGCTGGCACCTCCCACAAACCTCACAGAGGCAGGGAAACTTTTTTCAGTATCGAACCCGGTCGGGGAGATCTGCATCCCATAGACAATATTCGCAGCGTCCTTTTGGGTCAGGGTTGCTGCCAGGGCCCGCAGGGTCTTTGCGCGGCCGCTTCGAAGGTCCACCCACTGGCTTTGCAGTACCGTCTTCAGCTCGGGCGGTGTGTTGATGTTCGTGCCAAGGATGTGGATGATCTGCCCTGGCAGGTCTGCATTACGCTCGAGCAGCCACGCTTTGGACGTCCGGTTGCTGACCAGGATGAGCTGGATCTCTGCATCGCCTTCCGGTGCAGGCTGACATCCTCCAGCCTTGAGGATGGATTCGATGAACCTGGCATTGTAACGGTCGGCCGGATGGCAGTGGAGGGTATACGTTACTGCCGTGCGACCGGGCCGAACAGTCTCCACGGCTGCCAAACTCCGGGATGGGACATACACCCCGGCCTGGAGGCGTTCTCGCATGTCCTGGTCGGCTTCACCCGAAGGCAGCCAGCGCAGGATATCCGGCGAGCGGCCCCACACCCGCAGGGACCAGTAGGCCGTCAGCAGGGGAAAGAGAAAGATCAGATAGCCAATGGGGGGCAGACTGCCCTCCCCGGCCGATGAAACCAGGGACGCTACCAACACCACGAGCGCTGCGACGAGCTGCACCCAGAACAATTTCACCCGGATGTCTTCCACCTCTTTTTGCCCGGCATCGTGCCGCCAGAATTCGCGCAGGGGAAACTGGACCTGCGCAAGGTTGAGCCCAAGAATGAACCCACCCAGATAAAACAGGACGACGGACGGGCTTATACCTGCCGGCAGGAGCCTGGCGAGGGAGTCCAGCCATTCGATCGGGAAGCTGACAGCTTCAGGCGGAACCGTCAGGACGGCGATCCACACCGTGATCGACGGCAGGACCATGATCCACAGGGTCAGCCAGATGTCGAACGGCATCCGGAGCGGGTAGGAGAATTTCCCCGGTAATGGAACGGGATCGTGACGGGCCGGATGTTCCCCCTTCAGGTAGGCAATCAGACTGCCCAGGTTCAGGTCGAAGTGGGTCCGGACGTCGTAAACGGCGCAGCCCCGCAGATGCTCAGGAAGCTCCACGGCTTCTGTGAGCACCAGAATGACCTCACGCCCATTGCCCCGGGCGGTCTCCCACTCGACTTGGACGTACGAAGGCCGGAGGGCCGCCTGGGAAGCGATCAGTACCAGCCTGTCGCATTGGCTGTAGCCCTCCTGCAGAGCGGAGGCCCAGTCGATGCCGGGAGTGAGTTTTTGCAAGTCGAACCAGACGTCCAGGCCTGCGCGTTGGAGGGTTAGGGCCACCGACTCGGCAAAGTAGAGCTGTCTGCGGGAGTAGCTCACAAAGATGGTCTCCATCTGTTCCTC
>DATAKV010000040.1:0-1718 GCA_036261375.1 Anaerolineales bacterium | reverse complement strand
GGATGATTTGCATGCCAACACCATGCTTTCCCCCAACCGCAGCGACATCGGCGCGGCAGTCGCCGTCAGTGACCAGACCTATGTTGTGCTCGAAACTGCCCTGCGTACCAACAGCGGCCAGCACCAGAGTACGGCCCATGACATCCTGACCAGCATTCCCATGACCCAGGCGGCCTGTATGGGCTGGGTCACTCAAAATGCGGAGCTGGGTCCGCTTGCCCAGTATTCCGTCCCGGTGGCGCTCAGCACGGCCCGCCCGGATGGAGATGTCATCCATGAAGTGATGTACGGCCAGACCCTGTGGAGCATCGCTATCCAATACGGCACAACCATCGAACAAATCAAGCGTTTGAACAACCTGACAGACAATACCGTTGTGCAGGGCTGGAATCTGCTCGTTAAAAAAGACGCGACTCAACCTGCGCCGGTGACCGTTTCGCCGCCTGCCACGGAAGCTGCTATCGACGAAATCCCCACTCCAACTCCGGAAATTACAATGACGTCCACGCAGCATACAACTGCATCCTCGTTTCAAATGAGTATCTTTGTCCGGCAGAATAGCACGGTTATGGCTGCTCTGTTGATCAGCTTTTCGGTCCTGGTGGCGGGGATCGTGGGCTTTGGTAAGAAAAAAGGGAGCTGACACCTTACGTTTTTGTCTGTACCGGCTTAAATTCGCTTCGAATGGGGGAAAACCAGTATTGTTTGCCTGGTAGGCTGGGGATACCATGCCAGCATGAATGAAAATAGCCTCCTCAACAACCTGTCTCCGTACCAGCAGGGTGTGTTTTTAATTATCAACAAGCAGATGATCCCTTTGTCAAAGCCGGTAACCACCCTGGGCCGCCAGATTGGGAATGATATTGTATTCCAGGAGGAATTCCTCTCCCGCTTCCATGCCGAGATCATCCTTGAACATGACAGGTATGTCCTGGTGGATAAGAACTCCACAAGCGGGACCTTCGTGAATGGTAGAAGGATCGACCGCTGCGTATTGAATTCAGGGGATTTGATCGCCTTGGCTAATATCTACATTATGTTCGTAAATAACAATCCTAAGATCGTGGGCAAATCCCTGGGGACTACCCAAAGCCTGCGCCAGACCGGCATTCTGGTTCCCAGAGAAGATAAGTAGAATGGAAAGAACAATGTCCACCATCCTCATCATCGACGACGAACCTGCTTTGCGGCTGGGTCTCGCGGCGAAGATCAAGCGTCAGGGATATGAGGTGGTAACTGCCAGCGACGGTTTGGATGGCCTGCAAAAAGCCAAGGAATGCCTGCCCGATCTGATCTTATCGGATGTGATGATGCCGCCGCCGAATGGTTTCGAGCTGCGCCGTCTGATGAGCCAGGACCCAAAGCTGGCTTCCATCCCGTTCATTTTCCTCACCGCCCGGACCGGTGTGGGCGACCGCGTGAGCGGCATCCGGGATGGCGCCGACGATTACATTACCAAGCCCTTCGAAACGGAGGAACTGCTCGCCCGCCTGGAAGCTGTCCTGCGCAGGGTGAATCGGGAGCAGGCCCGCGGGCGCGAGGAAATGCGGGAAAGCGCCCGCCAGGATATGGAGAAATTAAAGCAGGAGATCCTGCAGAATTTCCATCACGAGATGCGGACCCCGCTGACCAATATCGTCATGCCGCTGGAACTGGTCGTCAACAACCGGTTTGAATCCCCTGAGGAACAGGTCCAGTTTATCCGCATGGCGCTCTCC
>DATAKV010000033.1:0-4759 GCA_036261375.1 Anaerolineales bacterium | reverse complement strand
GATAGGAAGCCATATCCAGGCGCAGGCGTCCCGCCACCTGTTTCATCGCCTTGGTCTGGGCGTCGCCGCCCACGCGCGAGACCGAGATACCTACGTTCACTGCCGGACGGATGCCGGCGTTGAACAGGTTGGTTTCGAGATAGATCTGCCCGTCCGTGATCGAGATCACGTTCGTCGGCACATAGGCAGACACGTCGCCGAGCAGAGTTTCGATGATCGGCAGGGCGGTCAGGGAGCCGCCGGTGCCTTTCACTTTAACAATCTTGTAGTTATCGGGATTTTCCATTTCCTTGCGGGCCTTTTCGGCTTCGTCTTTGGAAATCGGTCCCTTGTATACCTTGCCATCGACAGCATCCTGCTCGGTGGCAAGATCCTCGCTGAAATCCTTGTTCACAATGACATAACTATTGGCGAGACGCACGGAGCGCTCGAGCAGGCGGGAGTGCAGGTAGAACACATCACCCGGATAAGCTTCACGTCCGGGCGGGCGGCGCAGGAGCAGGGACACCTGGCGGTAGGCCCAGGCGTGCTTGGACAGGTCATCGTAGATGATTAGGGCATCGCGTCCGGTTTCGAGGAATTCCTCGCCGATGGCCGTGCCGGAATAGGGGACGATGTACTGCAGGGCAGCTGATTCGTCTGCCGCGGCGACCACGACGATGGTGTGGTCCATGGCGCCGTTGCGCTCCAGGATGCCGACCGTGCGAGCAATGGCGGCTTTCTTCTGTCCGATCGCCACATAAATACAGACCAGGTCCTTGCCCTTCTGGTTGATGATGGTATCGATGGCAATGGCCGTCTTGCCGGTTTGGCGGTCGCCGATGATCAGCTCACGCTGGCCGCGGCCGACCGGGATCATGGCGTCGATGGATTTGATACCGGTCTGGACCGGCGTATCCACATCCTGGCGCTGCACCACGCCGGGGGCAATACGCTCGATCGGCCGGAAGCCGGTCGTGGCGATCGGCCCCTTGCCGTCTATCGGCTCACCCAGTGCGTTGACGACGCGCCCGATCATCGCATCCCCGACCGGCACGGAGGCGATCCGTCCGGTGCCGCGCACGGTCATGCCTTCGATGATCCCCCCGTAATCACCCATGATGATCACACCCACGCTGTCTTTCTCGAGATTGAATGCCGTTCCCATCACCCCGTTTGCAAACTGGACCAGCTCCTGGGCTCTTACATTTGCAAGCCCATCGACCCGGGCGATACCATCGCCCGCTTCCACCACTGTACCGATGTCACTGATATTGAGTTCAGGCTCGAATCCCTCAATTTGCTTCTGCAAATCGCCTGTGATTTGCTTGATCAGATCCGTCATGTATCCTCCATGCCAAATTCATATTATGTACAAGAACCCGGATAAGTACTTTTATCCGGGCGTATGTGAGTTTTTTGAAGCGCGCACGCTGCGGTTTGCTCAGAAAGAGCTCTTCGTGAGGCGGCGCACAATCGAACCAATGATACCTGAAAGAACCTTCATTGTCTAGTTACCAGGTTCAGCATAATTACAAAGCATGAAATTTTAAGGCGGAAAACAGCATGAAACTCATGATTAGGTGGTCTACCCCTTGTCAACGGTACAGCTTGTACTATACTACCGCATGTTAAAAGCAGCCTTTTGAATCAAAGGGAGTGTCGAGCAAAGAGGCGGCACCCTATAAATTAAAACTTGATCGGTTACAAGGAGAGAACATGCTTTCTCACGGAGAAGACAAGCCCCCCAGTCGCCGCCTGAAGCGCTACTGGAAAGTTGCCGTCCTGGCGAACATCAAGGATGATACCCGGCCCAAGCCGGAGGGCGTCCCACCGGATGCGTTTGCGGACTTCGACCACATCGAGACGATCGATTCGATCCGGGGTGCGATCGAAACAGACGGGCACCAGACGCTCTTTATCCAGGCAGACGAGAATCTGCCGTTCGCCCTCCGGGAGGAAAAACCCGACATCTGCTTCAATATTGCCGAAGGGCTGGGCGGCGACGCGCGGGAAGCCCAGGTCCCGGCCCTGTTGGAGATGATGAAGATCCCCTACACCGGCTCACGCGTCCTGACCAACGGCATCTCCCTCGACAAGACCCTGACCAAGAGGATCTGGCGCGACCGGCGCCTGCCCGTGGCCCCCTTCCAGGAGTTCATCGCCGGCGATGAACCGCTGCGCGCCGACCTGGAATTCCCCCTCTTCGTCAAGCCGGCCCGCGAAGGGACCGGTATGGGCGTGGACATGCGGGCCATCGTCAATAACGAGAAGGAGCTGCGCGAGCGGACCGATTACATCATCAATACCTACCACCAGCCTGCCCTAGTGGAGGTGTTCCTGCCGGGGCGCGAGTTCACGGTTGGGATCCTGGGCCGCGCAGACGCCAAGCTTTATTCGCGCCACCCCGAATGGTACGAGAAGGATGGTTTCCACCGATTCCCGATCCTCGAGCTGGACATGTCCCGCTCGGTCACGCCCCTGGTCTACAGCAAGGAAGCGAAATCCAAGGAAGTGGGTGAAGAAGGAGCGCCGGGTTACTTCTGCCCGGCGAACATCGAGCCCGACCTGGAGAAGAAGCTGAAATACTACGCTCTGCGCGCCCACGTCCTCCTGAATGCCCTGGATGTCTCTCGCACCGACATCCGCCTGGATGCGCAGGGCAACCCGCGGGTCATGGAGATCAACACCCTGCCCGGGCTGACGCCGGACTACAGTGACCTGTGCCTGCAAAGCAAGGCCGAGGGCATCCGCTACGAGGATTTGATCCTGGAAATCCTCTATCTGGGTGCCTCCCGCTGGGGCATGGTCGAGCCGCGCGAGCTGGTCCAGGAGAACAACAAGAAGAAGTAGGTCACGCTTTTAGCGTGACAAGCTCTTGAAACAAAATAGGCAGCTGGTTCTACCCCCACAAAAAAGGACGGCGGCGTTGTTTAACGCCGCCGTCTTCTGCTTTTAAAATTCTTTTAACGTTACGAAGTCACAATCTTGATATTGAACCTCTGTGACGAGATGGCATTCCGCAGGTTGTGCCAGAGAAGCACGTACATTTCCACGCCGCGGGCGGTCTCGATGCCGCCCAGGTCGATGATCTCCTTCCAGCCGAACCAATCGCGCAGGATGCGAACGACCGTGGCCTTGGCTTCGATATCATCGCCGCTGACAAAGACATGGGTGCGCTCGAGCAGCTTGGCCGGGTCGACCATCACGTTCGCGTTAACGGTGTTGAGGGTCTTGACCACCTTTGTCTCCGGGAAGGCCCGCTGGATCTGTTCCCCGAGCGAGTCTTCGTTGCAGATGGTCAGGGTCCACATATCTGTAGAACGGTCGAGGGGGTTCGACGTGTCGATCAGGATCTTGCCTTTGAGATTCTCCGCTCCGGCCTGCTGGAGAGCATCCAAAGAGGCTGCACCCAGCGTGCAGTTGAAAATAATCTCACCAAAGGATGCAGCGTTCATGAAGGTCCCATACAGGGCATGTTGCCCGCCCGCATCCTTGGCCCAGGCAACCGCCGGGGGATTGGCCTCGTCGCGCGACCCCAGCATCACCTCATGACCCAGCTGCACCAGCTTGGAACCGATTGTCTGGCCTGTGACTCCCGAACCCAAAACACCGATCTGCATATGAACTCCTTCTCGTGCATCGATTTATTTCTGCTGGAAGGTACTCAAAGGAACATAGCCTTCTATTGCCTAGTGTAGCATTAAATTAAGAGGGGATAAAGGTTTATCCAGGGAAAAGATGGCTCCTGTACCGCTTACGGACTGTACTCGAGCTGGCCAAGCTCGTAGTGGCGGATCTTGAGTGTCGGTTTGGTCAGCTTGGTCTTGAGCCACTTCAAGCGGAAGGTTTCCTCGCGCTCGCGTTCTTCCAGCGATGCCACGATAAAAGCGATCGTATCCTGGTACTGGGGAATAAAAATGTGCTGGAGGGCATTCACCCGGCGCTGTGTCTTTCGCAATTCATTGGCCAGACGCCAGACCGTTGCCGTGAGCATGGCCAGCTGGGAGATGCGCAGCAGCACCTCCCGGAAGGCGGTGCTGGCCTCGTCCAGGACGGCAGCGGTGTCACTCGGGCTATAGAGCAGTTTGGCAGGCTCGCCGCTTGCGGTAATGACGGGGATCGCCACGCCCATGATGCCGCGCAGCTTGAGATGGACATCGACCGTTTTGCTGGCTGCAAGGGCAGCCCATTCCACATGATCGCTGCCCATCACCAGGCGGGCCTTCCCGATGGCGTCATAGGCAGTTTCGAGCAGTGCCCAGACTTCCTTCTGCACCTGGTCTGCTTCCTTGGCCACGCGGACCAGCTCGCCGGTCAGGGCCTCCCGCTTGCGGTCGAGGATCTCATAGCCCTCTCGCGCAAAGCGTAAGTCCTTCTTCAGGCGGATGAGGTTAGTGCGGGTGGGAGCAACGTTAATTTGTGGCATCGTCGCCTGTGTAATACTGGTTGATCTCGTCCAGGGTGACGCGGGTCAGCTCGGTCTTCGGCAGCATGGAGAGCAGCTTCCAGCCGATCTCGAGAGTCCGCTCGATGGTGCGGTTTTCGGTAAAGCTCTGGTTGACAAATTCCTTTTCAAATGCGCGCCCGAATTTCAGATAGCGTTGATCGGTATCGGTCAATTCCTCCTCGCCGATGACCGAGGCGAGTGAGCGGACGTCCTGCGTGCGGGCATAGGCCGCGTAGAGCTGCGCGCCCCAGCGCGGGTGGTCGTCGCGGGTGCGGCCCTTGCCGATCCCATCCTTCATCAAACGGGAGAGGCTGGGCAGGACGGTGACAG
>DATAKV010000473.1:0-8345 GCA_036261375.1 Anaerolineales bacterium | reverse complement strand
TATCCTGAAATGTAAAGAAAGTCTTGTATATTTTCAGGTTGTAGAACATGGTGAAGCCGCCTGGCCGCCCGGTCCCGTTGTTGACCACTAATGGAACAAGAAAATATTGGAAGAGACCCACGATGCTGAGTGTCAGGTTATAGAAGATGACCGGCGAGATCATCGGGAAGGTGACCTTCCAGAACGTCTGCCAGCCATTGGCGCCATCGACGGTTGCGGCGTCATAGAGCTCTGTCGGAACTCCCTGAAGACCTGCGATCATGATCAGCATGGCATTGCCGATCCCCCAGATCCCCATCAGAACGTACGTCGCGTAGATCCATCCCCATTCCCCTGCGCCGCTGTTTGCCCACAGGGGTAGACTATCCCTGGCTACGCCGATCCAAAGAAGGAAGCGATTGATCCAGCCGGTCTGCGGGTTGAGCATGCCTCCCCACAGGAAGACGGCAGCCACAAAGGGGACGATGTAAGGCATGTAAAACAGGCTGCGGAATGTCATGGTCCCCTTGAGATGCCTGTGATTCATAAGGAGAGCCAGTCCCAGCGGAGCAAAGATACCCACGGGCAGGGCGATCAACCCGAACGCCATGGTGACCCACATCGCTCCTGGCGTGCCACCCCGGAACCAGGTTCGTGGATTTACGCCGGCGGTATCGTCATTCCACATGGTCACGTAATTATCGAATCCTACAAACTTGGGCGTGCTCAAAATCCCATCGGTGATGCTCAGATCAATGAAAGTGAAGAATAAAGTAGCGATAAGCGGGAGAAGTGTAAAGGCGATGAAACCGATCAGCCACGGAGAAATGAAGATTGTCCCATTTTTCAATTCCCGCCGGGCCAACGGCGAAAGATTTCGAAACGATCGTAGGGATGGCAAAGAATTGCGGAAATTGGAGAGCTGCTCAAACATAGGAGATTCCTTTCTCTAATGGCTTGAGTAGGGCGGACCGGCTGCAAAACCGGTCCGCCCAAATTATACACGTGCAGCTTACTTGTTATAGATGGTGTTGATGTCGTCGATCAGTTTCTGATATTCGGCGTCGAAGTCCATCTGGTCCGGAGGCGTGTTGTTCAGCAGGTCCAGGAAGGTGGCCAGGCGAGCGTTGGCCTCGATGGAGTTCGGGTGATACTGCTCGGAACTCGGGGTATCGGGGTAGGCGAGGCCCTGGATGAACACATCCCAGCTTTCCTGGGTTACGAACGGATAGTCATTCGATTTCACCTCAAAGAAGGCCTCGGTCTTTTCCGGGACCGCGGGCATGGCGCCGTAGACGGGCAGAAGCTTGTCTGCGCCGGTCGTGATCAGGTAGGCGAGCACTTCGAAGGCTTCTTCAGGGTGCGGAGTGCCCTTCCAGATGCGGAAGGTATCAGCGTCGATGCGGCCATTGACCTCACCATCAGCGCCCATGGGCTGGATGCCCATCTGGAACTCCAGTCCAGCATCGCGGAAATCACCCAAACAGCAGGTGTACCAGGTCTGGGTCAGACCCATAGCGGCCTTGCCGGTGTTGAACACATTGCCATTACCGAACTCGGGAGCGCCGGAGAGCGGGCCGGTGGCGATGAAGGGTTCTTCGCCCCACATGCCTTCGTAGTACCAGCGCCAGGCTTCCTTCCAGCCATCGGGGATGGTGGACTCGTAGTTGCCCGGGGCGTCGCCGGAATACATCTTCGCAGCGCCATCATAGAAGGTGGCGATGGACTGAATGGACTGCCACTGCGGAGAGTAGCCAACCTGGAGGATCTGGGTCGGGTCGAAGCCTTCCTCGGTGGAGTTCAGGCCATTCACGTCGACGGTTAGGAGCTTTGCGATCTGGGTAACGGTGTCCCAGTTCCAGTCGACTTCGGTCCCATCGGGCATAACGTACTTCTCGCCGTAGACCTGCGGCGGATAGTTCAGGCCAGCCTCATCGAACATGGCGGGAACAAAGTACATGGCGCCAGGGAACACGGCGAAGGGCAGGCCCACCTGGCCTTCTTCAGTCTGGTAGAACTTTAGCAGGGCGGGATCGAAAATCGAAGTGTCGAAGCCGGAGCTCTCGATATAGGGACCAATGTCAAGCCACTGGCCAAAGAAGTCGTTCGAGCCGCCCCAGCCGACAGGACCGACAATGTCGGGGCCTGCGCCGGCAGCGATCTGGGTCGAAAGCGCGTCGCGCGCTGCATCGAACGGAACGATTTCAAGCACAAGCTCGATATCATCCTGCGAGGCATTGAAGTCTGCAACGACTTCTTCCTGAGCCGCAACCTGCGGGGGATCGGTGCCGGTTCCAAGACCAACGAACCAGCGGATTTGAACCTTATCGCTTGAGGCGGCAGGCGGTTCAGTCGCCGGAGCCTCGACATCCGGGGCATCGGTCGCCGGGGCCGCTGTCGGTGCTCCCCCGCCGCCGCAGGCCGCGAGGATCACCGAGACGATGATCAGCAGGGACAAAACGGACAAAAGTTTCTTCATGGTGAGATTTCTCCTCATACTAGAACTAGAATTTTGGATGGACAATTTTCGAGCGGTGTGGGTTGATATTGGTGGAAGGACTCACCTCCTTTGCATCTTGTGTTCTGCTCACTATTGACACCCACATGAGCGGCGGAAAATGATCTCGGTCGGGAGAATGATGACCTCGTCAGAGGGATGGCTCTCCAGCAGGCCGAACAGGCGCTCGGTGGCGATCTGCCCCACCTTCTCGGTCGGCGCACGCACCGTCGTCAGGGGCGGATTGAGGAATGGGGCGAAGCCCAGATCGTCAAAACCCGTCACCGACACATCCTCCGGAATGCGGATCCCAAATTCATGCAGCGACTTAAGTACGCCGATCGCCGCATCGTCATCACCGGTAAATACAGCATCGAACGCGACCCGCTTTCCGTTGCCAAGAAATTCGTTCATGGCTTCATATGCGACATCGCGTTCGAAATCACCGTTCAATATTAAGTTTTCATCCACTGAAAGTCCGTTGGCCTGCAAGGCAGACCTGTACCCCGCTTCGCGCCGCAGCGAGTCTTCCTGGTTTACCGGTCCCCGCAGGAACAGGATGCGCCGCTTGCCATGGACCCGGATGAGGTGCTCCACCAGATTCTGCGTCACTTCGATGTTCTCCACGGTCACGCTTGGGATGGGGGTGTGGGGCGGTGGGGTGCGGTGCACCAGGACCATTGGAAAACCGCTGGCATGCAGCGACTTGAGATCTTCATCCATCAGCCCATCGGAGAACACCAAAAGTCCATCCGTGTTGTGCGGGCCGATGGGAGGATGCATATGATCCCGGCTGCTGGCATGATATGTGGCAACGATCAAGTTATATCCTTTTTTGCGAACGACGGCCTCTACACCGTTCAGCAGAGGCACAAAAAAGTCGTTATGCAGGTTGTTCAGCAGTAAACCGATCACACGGGTCTTCCGGCTTGCCAGGTTGCGTGCCGCTGCATGCGGCACGTAGCGCATCTTGCTCATGACATCCTGGAGCCGTTCCGCTACTTCCGTTGAAACCGGTGCATTTTTGTTGATGAACCGGCTGACCGTTGCCACAGATACACCCGCCTCGCGGGCGACATCACGGATCGTAACGGAAGAAGAGCGTTTGGTCATCTTTATGTAACCGTTTACTGTAACCGTTTACATTATTTCACAACTCCAAAGTCAAGTCAACATACGCTTTTCTTAAAAAATCCTAAAATCGAAGTTAAAGTGTCCAATTTCAGGGAACCACGAAGAGAGACACGGATTGGGGAGGGAAGGCTGCATCGCCGGACAGGTCGACCGGGCCCATATTTTCTACTTTATGTGCAGGATCGAACAACCATGCTTCTGCCTGGACCCGGGTGCCGTCGCCGATCCGAAGGGCCTTGACCTTCTCCTCGAGCGAGAGGTTGATCACCATCACTGTCAGAGCGCCATCCGCGCGCCGGGCGGCGTAAATGGTGAGATCTTCGTCATCTGTGGACGAATAGATCAGCTCATCTCCGAACATTTTATACATCTGGTAGGTGTAATAACTGGGGAACACCTCGAACTGGCCGACAAGTCCCAGCCCGCCATAGCCGGCCTTGGCGGTGAGATACCACTGGTTTGCCATCAAGACGCCGTTCTTGATCAGGCTGCCCAGCACGTCGGCCATCCAGATCGCGTTGTAGTGCGAGTCGGGCGTTGTTTCCTGTCCAACGGATTTGTCATAGGCCGAGTTGAATTCGGTGACCGCGATCGGCATGTCGCGTCCCGTATGTTCGTGGACCAGCTCACGGAGGCGAATGATGATCTTATCCCACTCGCGGGTGTTGAGGCGGATCTCATCCATCGATGGCGCACCGGAGATTCGGGAGGCCGGAAATGGATAGCGGTGGATCGAAACCACATCTACCAGGTCGCTGTTGGCCTTCAGGAATTCCACCAAATAGGTTTCGTGCTTTTGTTCGAAATTGGTGGTGGCCCCGGGTGTGAGATCGTAGCTGAACTGGTTGACCTCCGGACCGACCAGTTTGATGGATGGATCCACGGCTTTCATCGCTTCCGCAATCGCCCGCCATTCGCGGTTGAAGCGGTTTACATCGAACTCTTCATTTTTATTCTTGTACACGCCATCGTACAGCGTGGGTTCGTTGCCAATGCTCCAGTATAGAACGTTATATTTCTTTTCGAGGTTGGTATAGCGCACCAGCTCTGCCGCCTGTTCGGGTGTACCATCCACATAGCGGACGCTGATCATCACCTGTGCTCCCAGTTTTCCCGCAAAGTCCATGACCTGATCGATCTGAAGCGGCGTTACATTATTATTATCGCCCCACGAGCCGCCGGGGAAACGCAGGATCGTCACACCCGAGTCAAAGGCCGCGTCGAGCATCCCCGCTGAGACGACCAGCCAGGGCCCATAGTTGGAGCCGTAGACGAGCGGGCTGATCGGACCCAGCGATGTGGATGGGTCCACGTACAGCATGCCTGGCACCGGAGAGGGGATGGGCGTGGATGTCAGCAGGATTTCAGGGGTGGGGGAGAAGGTTTCGGTCGGGGACAGGATCGCGGTTGCGGTGGAGGCCTCAGGTGTGGAAGGGACCGTAGAGTCACATCCGGCGAGGAGCAGGGACAGGAGGATCAGAACGAATGGCAGGCGCTTCATTGTCTTCTCCATAGCGATTTGATTTGTCTATATTACCATTTCTCGGGTTAAAAAGAAAAGAGACAACCTGCACCGGTTGTCTCTGTAAAACGTCACATTCGAATTTACATGGTCACCCGGCCGCGGGTCAGCAGGGCGAGGACGGCGACAAATAACGCCGACCCGATCACGGACCAAACGATGGGGAACGCCCGCCCGCCAACATTGATGGCAAAAACCTCCGGCAGGCCAAGCGCGCCAGCGATCCAGGTGCCGATCACAGCGCCCACGAATCCGACCAGCGTGGACGTGATACAGCCGCCCACCGAATACCCCGCAAGCGCCTGGCCGACAGCGCCACAGACGGCGGCGACCAACAGCAGGATCAGGAAATCAAGAATTGTCATTTCGAACTCCTTTCGTAAACGAAACACTGAGTTGCCGGACCACCGGTTCCTCCTGTTATAGGTTTATACGACGAAGACGAAAGAATACTATGGAGAAAATTGCAGACAAACGGGGGATGATTAAAAGAAAAGGATGAGCGATGTCATAACATCGCTCATCCAGCTCGCATTACATGTCGCGGCGGAATTCCGATGTGTCGAGATTGTTGAGCCACATATCCAGTTCGTTCACGGCTTCGTCACGGCTGTAGCCGTAGCGTTCCTGGATCAAGCCGGCCAGCTCGTCATAGCGGCCGCTCATTTGATCCAGTTCGTCGTCTGTCAGGCGGCCCCACTGCTGCTTGACACGTCCCTTCAACTGCTTCCATTGACCTTCAAGTACATCCCTATTCATAATCAAAACGCTCCTTTCTTTTTGCCTAAGGAAATCAGATGGAAATTGACCTGGCCTGTTGGGACAGACTAAGTCAATTGGATTAACGAATGAGGGATAGGATTGTTACTAAAGGGAAATCTCGACGAATACCAGGTATCCAAACATCGATCAGACTGTGCTCAGTGAAGGATCCAGATACTTCAGTCCGGAGCCGGTATTGAACAGCACGATCCGTTCATCAGCCTGTATCCATTTTTGCTCGAGGAGCTGCCGCAGCGCGGCGAGTGTGGCTGCGCCCTCGGGTGCGGCGAAAATACCCTCGCTGTGCGCCAGGTGCTTTTGCGCCTTCATGAGCGCTTCATCGCTGACCGCGACGGCTGTGCCTTGACTTTCGTAAACACCTTGCAGGATCAAGTGATCGGCAAAGCTTTTCGGCACGCGCAGGCCCGAGGCGATCGTGTGGGCATCGTTCCAAAACTCGCACACCTGCGCTCCCTGCTCGAAGGCGCGGATGACTGGGGCGCAGCCCTCGGCCTGAACCGAGACCATGCGCGGGCGTTTTGTGTCGTTGAGCCAGCCCAGCGCTTCCAGCTCGGCGAAGGCCTTGCACATCCCGACCAGGCCGGTTCCGCCGCCGGTGGGATAAAGGATCACATCCGGCAGCTGCCAATCGAAGGCCTCGGCCAGCTCGTAACCCATCACTTTTTTGCCTTCGACGCGGTACGGCTCCTTGAACGTCGACACATCGAACCAGCCTTCATTGCGCGCTTTTTCTCCCGCCCGTTTGGCCGCATCGCTGATCAGGCCGTCCACAAGCTCTACGCCCGCGCCTACAATGCGGGTCTCTTCCAGGTTGGCAAACGGTGTATCCCTGGGCATGACGACAAAGGCCCTGAGTTCGGCGCGCGCCGCGTAGGCCGCCATTGCGCCGCCGGCGTTGCCCGCGGTGGGAATAATGACCTTGTCCACGCCCAGCTCTTTCGCTTTCGAGACTGCTGCAGCCAGTCCGCGGGCTTTGAACGAACCGGTCGGGTTATTGCTTTCATCCTTAACATATAAGTTCGAAAGTCCCAGCTCCCGGCCCAGGTGCGGAACAGGGAGCAGGGGCGCATCTCCTTCCCCGAGAGAGACAATATTCTCTTCATTTACAACAGGCAGGAGCTCGTGCCAGCGCCACATCCCTCTGGCGCGGCGCGAGGCCGTATCGCGATCCACGTGCTGGCGAACGGCATCCAGGTCGTAGCGCGGCAGGAGCGTGGCTGTGCAGTCCTGGCAGAAGGTTTGGATTTCAGTAGGAGAATAGGTACGCCCGCATTTGGAACATTCGAGGTGAGTGAGGAAGGAATAGTTCATTTTGGTAAACAAAAAGGGATGCGATTTTCATCACATCCCTTTGCATTGTCTGTTACTTGGCAATCTCGGTCGAGCGGGTTTCGCGGATGACCGTTACCCGGATCTGGCCGGGGTATTGCATGGTCTCTTCGATCTTCTTGGCTACATCGCGCGCCAGCCGGGCTGAGGCGAGGTCGTCGATCGCCTCCGGCTTGACGATGATGCGCACTTCACGCCCGGCCTGGATGGCGAAGGCCTGCTGGACGCCCTCAAAGGACATGGACATCTCCTCCAGCGTGCGGATGCGCTTGATGTAGGCTTCGAGGTCCTCGCGGCGGGCTCCGGGGCGGGCGCCGGAGATCGCGTCCGCGGCTTCAGCGATGACCGCTTCCACGGTGAGCTGGTCCACTTCATGGTGGTGGGACTCGATCGCGTTCACGACCACGGAATTGACGCCATAGCGCCGGCAGTATTCCGCGCCCAGCTTGGCATGGGTGCCTTCCTGGTTGTGGTCCATGGCCTTGCCGATATCGTGCAGGAAGCCGCCCTGCTTGGCGATCTCCACGTTTGCGCCGATCTCGGCTGCCAGGATGCCGGCCAGCTTGGAGACTTCTACGGCGTGGGCGAGCTGGTTCTGTCCGTAGGAAGTGCGGAACTTGAGGCGACCCATCATGCGAAGGACTTCGGGGTGCAGGCCTGTGATGCTGGCTTCGTAGGCAGCCTGCTCGCCCGCCTCATTGATGACCTTCTCGACGGCGCGGGTCTCATCCTCCACGATCTTTTCGATGTGGGCGGGATGGATGCGTCCGTCCAGGATCAACTTTGCCAGCGCCCGGCGGCCGATCTCGCGGCGGACCGAATCGAAGCACGAGACGGTGACCGAGTCGGGTGTATCGTCCACGATCACGTCCACGCCGGCAGCCTGCTCGAAGGCCTTGATGTTGCGCCCGTTGCGGCCGACGATACGTCCCTTCATTTCCTCGTTGGGCAGGGTGACCACGGCCCGCGTCACCTCGGCGACGTGTTCGGAGGCCACGCGCTGGATGGCGTCCGCGATCAGCTTGCGAGCCCGCTTCTCGCCCTGCTCGCGCGCTTCCGCTTCGATCTGGCGGATGATGCGGGCCATGTCGCCGCGGGCTT
>DATAKV010000740.1:0-6084 GCA_036261375.1 Anaerolineales bacterium | reverse complement strand
CTGCGACCGGCATCCTGCTGTTTGAGATGTACGATAATGTCCTGTTCTACTGGGCGATCCCCGTGGTTTCCATCTTGATCGGACTGTTTACTGTTGCGATGATTTACCGAGAATTGAGGAGAAAAGCGTATGAGCGTGCTTGATCCGGTTGTTGAGCTTGTGCGTGGCCTGGGTACCACGCTTAAAATGATGTTCGAACGCCCGGTGACGATCCAGTATCCCGAGGAGAAGCGCCAGGTGCGAAAGCGTTTCCGCGGCCGCCACATCCTGCGGCGATATGAAAATGGGCTGGAGCGCTGCATCGGATGCTCCCTCTGTGCGGCCGCCTGCCCCGCGGATGCTATTTTCGTTGAAGCCTCCGAGAATACGGATGAGCAGCGCTTCTCTCCCGGCGAGCGCTACGCCTCGACTTACGAGATCAACATGATCCGCTGCATCTTCTGCGGCTACTGCGAGGAAGCCTGTCCGACCGAGGCGATCGTGCTGGGCGACAACTACGAGCTTTCCTTCTACGACCGCCGCTCGGCGATCTATACCAAGGAGATGCTTCTCGAGCCCGTGCCGTCCCAGGACATGACCACTCCTCAGCAGGTGGAGCCTGGCAAATATAACCGCCGGTCCGTGCCGGAGATGCAAGATCCGAGCGATTGATGATTTTTGATTTTAGATTTATGACTGACAAATCTAAAATCGTCAATCGAAAATCAAAAATGAAACCATGAACCTCGACCTCATCCTCTTCCTTGTCCTTGCCGTGGTTGCAGTGGCGACCGCCATCGGCATGCTGTTGAGCCGCAACGCCGTGTATTCGGCGTTGTTCCTCGTGCTGAACTTCATTACGGTGGCAGTGTTCTACCTGCTGCTGGGTGCGCCATTCATCGCCATGGCCCAGGTGACTGTCTATGCCGGCGCGATCATGGTGCTGTTCCTGTTCGTGATCATGCTGCTCGGCGCGGAGAGCCTGCCAAAAGCAGAGGTCCTGCCCTGGCAGAAGCCGCTGGCAGTCATCCTGGGATTTGTTCTGATAGCAGAAGCGGCCTACCTTCTCATCACACGCGCCCGGCCCCTGGGGCAGATCGCTCCACCCGGGGCGGCGGCCAATGATCCGCTGACCCTCCAGCAACTGGGTATGTCGCTCTTCCAGGATTATCTGCTGCCGTTCGAGGTCACGTCCATTCTCCTGCTGGTGGCCATGGTAGGCGCCATCGTGTTGATCCGCAAGGAACGAAGGGTGCACTAAATCATGGTCGAGATCAATTATTACATCATTTTGTCTGCGGTCCTGTTCACCATCGGTGCGCTGGGTGTGCTCGTCCGCCGCAATGCGCTGATCATTTTTATGTCCATTGAGCTGATGCTGAATTCAGCCAACCTGGCGATGGTTGCCTTTGGCAGTGTGCTGGAAAGCTTCAGCGGGCAGATCTTTGTCTTCTTTGTGATCGCGGTCGCTGCAGCGGAAGTGGCTGTAGGCCTGGCGCTGATCGTCGAGATCTTCAAGTCCAAGCGCAGCATCGACGTGGACCAGATGAACAGTATGAAGGGTTGATATGGAGCTCATTCAAGAAGCAGTACCTACAGGCTTTGCCTACCTTGCCCCGTGGCTGGTCTTTGCCCCGCTCCTCGGCCTGCTGATCAACCTTCTTTTTGGACATCGCTTCAGCGAGAGGATGATCGGCCTGGTCGCCAGCCTGGCTTCGGGCGCGGCGTTCATCGTCTCAGTGCTGCTGGCTTCCACGGTATCCGCCAATCACGGCGAGGCGATCCGCTGGCAGCTGGCGGAGTGGATCCATATCGGTACACTGTCTCTCGATTGGACGTTCCGTATCGATTCGCTCTCCACGACGATGATGCTGGTGGTCTCTGGCGTAGGGACGCTGATCCACATCTACGCCATTGGGTACATGCATGAGGATGTGCGCTTCAAGAATGACCCCGGACGGTTTGCGCGTTTCTTTGTTTTCCTGAACCTGTTCATCGCCGCGATGATGATCCTGGTCAGCGGCGATTCCTATTTGATGCTGTTCGTTGGCTGGGAGGGTGTTGGTCTGTGCTCGTTCCTGCTGATCGGCTTCTGGTATGAGCTGGATACGCTGGGACGTCCCTCCTGGGCGAACTCGAACGCGGCGAAGAAGGCCTTCATCACCAACCGTATCGGTGACTTCGGTTTCCTGATCGCTGGGTTCATCATGTTCTGGGCGCTGGGCAGCTTCCAGTTCGATGAAGTCTTCGAAGCCGCCCAGACAGCCGCGCCTGGAGTTATCGTCGCCATCACGCTTTTCATGCTGATCGGTGTCGCCGGGAAATCGGCACAGATTCCCCTCTACGTCTGGCTGCCGGACGCGATGGCGGGCCCGACCCCGGTCTCGGCGCTGATCCATGCCGCGACCATGGTTACCGCCGGCGTGTACCTGATCACCCGCTCGGCAGAGCTCTACACCCTCGTGCCCCAGGCGCAATACATCGTCGCCATGGCGGGGGCGGTCACGGCCCTGTTCGCCGCGACCATCGCCGTCGGTCAGTACGATATCAAGAAGGTGCTGGCCTATTCGACGATCTCGCAGCTCGGCTTCATGGTCGCCGCGGTAGGCATGGGCGCTTTCGTGGCAGGGATGTTCCACCTGATCACCCATGCCTTCTTCAAGGCGCTGCTGTTCCTCTCCGCCGGCTCGGTCATTCTCGGCATGGAGCGCGGCCATCATAACCTGGCCCATGGTCACCACAACGATCACGCCCATGGTGAGGGGTCCAATGAAGAGGGCGGGCATGGCGATTCGCATGGGGAAGTGTTCGACCCCGGCGACATGCGCAATATGGGCGGCCTGCGCAGGACCATGCCGGTCACCTACTGGCTGTACATGATCGGCACCCTGGCCCTGGCGGGTATCTTCCCGTTTGCCGGGTTCTGGTCGAAGGACGAGATCCTGCTGGATGCCAGCCTGCATTATCCGATCGTCTATTTGCTTTTGAGCATTGCGGCCTTCTTTACCGCTTTCTATATGGGGCGCCAAATCTGGATGGTATTCTTCGGCGAGCACCGTACGGAAGCCGCGGCCCACGCCGTGGAAAGCAAGCCGATCATTACCGTCCCGTTGATGGTGCTGGCGGCATTGTCAGTCCTGGGCGGCGCGCTCAACCTGCCGTTCGAAGGGTTCCACCAGCTGGGTCACTGGCTTGAGTACACGCTGCACGAAGTCGAATCCCTGGCGCTCGACTATGGGGTGGCGGGCATTTCGACCGTCCTGGCGCTGGCAGCGATCGCACTTTCCTGGTTCATCTACGGGCGCAACCCTCTCCGGACCGGCCAGCCCGATCCGCTCAAGAGACCGCTGGGAATGCTCTTTACCGGCATGGAGAATAAGTGGTTCGTGGACGAGGGCTACTTTGCCACCATCATCAACCCGTTCAAGAATCTGTCCCAGTTCCTGGCGGACGTGATCGACTGGCGCTTCTGGCATGACTGGTTCCACGAGACGGTCATCGCCGGGACGTACAACTGGGTGAGCAACATCGCCCTCAACCGCTACGCCGACCAGCAGGGCATCGACCGCTTTGCCAACGGCCTCGGTAATGTCACCCAATGGCTATCGGCGGGAGCGCGCCAGATCCAGAACGGGTTCGTGCGTTCCTATGCGCTGTCCGTGTTGTTAGGTGTTGTCCTTATTCTTGGATATTTGATATTAAGATAGTCGAACGTCGAAAGTCAAAAGTCGGCTGTTGACCTTTGACCTGAAACCGCACTTGAGGATAGAACATGAATTTTTTCCTGCAACCGCTTACACTGCTGACCTTCTTCCCGATGCTGGGTGTGCTCGTCCTGTTTTTCATCCCCAGCGACAACAAGAACGCCCTGCGCTGGGTTTCGCTCATCACCACGCTGGTCACCTTCGGGCTATCACTGTGGGTGCTGGGCATGTTCGATGCCTCGAACCCGGACCTGCAGCTGGTGGCCCAGTATGACTGGATCCAGGTGGCGGGATGGAACATCCAGTACTACCTCGGTGTGGATGGGCTCAGCATCCTGCTCATCCTGCTGACTGCGTTCCTGACTCCGATCTCCATTCTCTCCACGTGGACGTCGATCGAAGAGCGGGTCAAGGATTTCATGATCTTCTTCCTACTGCTCGAAGTAGGCATGACCGGCGTCTTCCTGGCCCAGGACCTGTTCCTGTTCTACATCTTCTGGGAATTCACCCTCGTGCCGATGTACTTCCTGATCGGCATATGGGGCGGGCCGCGGCGCATCTATGCCGCCATCAAGTTCTTCCTGTATACAATGGCCGGCTCCATTCTGATGCTGCTCGCCATCCTGTGGCTCGGTATCTACGGCGGGACCTTCTCGGTACCGGATCTGATCGCCCAGGGCAACATCCCGGCCGGTGTGCAGACCTGGCTGTTCCTGGCCTTCACGGCCGCCTTCGCCATCAAGGTGCCGATGTGGCCGCTGCACTCCTGGCTGCCTGACGCTCACGTCGAAGCGCCGACGGCCGGCTCCGTCATCCTGGCAGGTGTACTGCTGAAGATGGGTACCTATGGCTTCCTGCGCTTCAACATTCCGCTCTTCCCGCAGGCGGCGCTGCAGGCCGCCCCATGGATCGCCCTCTTCGCGACAATCGGCATCATCTACGGCGCGGCAGTCTCGTATGCACAGGGGGATGTCAAGAAACTGGTCGCTTATTCCTCGGTCAGCCACCTGGGATTTGTGATGCTCGGCATGTTCGCCCTGAATTCACAGGGTGTGGCCGGTGCCATCCTGCAGATGGTCAATCACGGCTTGAGCACGGGCGCCCTGTTCCTTCTGGTCGGCATGATCTACGAACAGACCCACACCCGCGAGATCAAGGTCTACGGCGGGTTGTGGAAAATTACGCCGGTCTTCGGCGCGATCTTCCTGATTGTCTCCCTCTCCTCGATGGGACTGCCCGGCTTAAACGGGTTCGTCGGCGAGTTCACCATTTTGCTCGGCGCGTTCGGCTCGCAGGCCATCGGTAATGCCTGGTACGCAGCCATTTCCGCTTTGGGTGTGATCATGGCGGCGGTCTACATCCTGTATATGTTCCAGAAGATGTTCCTGGGTCCGCAGGGTGAGATCGTGGACGAGGTGAAGGCTCATGGTCACGGCATCCGCGACCTGAACTGGCGTGAGATCGCCACGATCGCGCCGCTGCTGCTCTTCATCTTCTGGATCGGTCTATACCCGAGACCCTTCTTTGCCCTTATGGCTCCGTCTGTCGACAAGCTTGTCACTGCCCTGCAGACGGCCGCGCTGGCCATGCCGTAAACATCATGACAATTCAGGTTGACCTCACCCCTATCCTGCCGCTAACATTCCTCGTCGTCTGGGCGTGTGTCCTGCTGCTGGTGGACTTATTCATTCCGGCGGACCGCAAGGGCATGACAGCCGCGCTCTCGGCGCTGGGCCTGGCGCTAACACTTGGCTGGACCCTGACGCAGATCGGCCGGGAACCTTTGGCTGCCTTCAATGGCATGGTCGTGCTCGACGGCTTCTCGGTCTTTGTCAACGCGCTGTTGCTGGTCAGCGGGCTGCTGGGCATTGCCCTCTCGTTCGGCTACATCAAGCGCATGAAGATCGAGCGGGGTGAGTATTACACCCTCATGCTCTTCAGTATCGCGGGCATGATGCTGATGGCGCAGGCCTCCGATCTGATCGTGGTCTTCCTGGCCCTCGAGTTGCTCTCCATCCCGCTCTACGTGCTGGCGGCGTTCGATCGCCCCCGCACGGAATCGGAGGAGGCCGGGCTCAAGTACTTTCTGCTTGGCGCGTTCGCCACGGGATTTGTCGTCTACGGGACCGCGCTGGTCTACGGCGCGACCGGGACCACGTCCCTGGGCGCGATCGTGGAATTCCTGGGATCGAATGGGAACCCATCTCTGCTCCTGACCATCGGCGCGGCCCTCATCCTGGTGGGGCTCGGCTTTAAGATCGCGGCGGTCCCCTTCCATATGTGGACCCCCGATGTGTACCAGGGTGCACCCACCGCGGTTACCGCCTTCATGTCGTCGGGCGCGAAGATTGCCGGGTTTGCGGCGCTGCTGCGTGTGTTCGCCACCGCCTTCCCATCCATC
>DATAKV010000724.1:0-6453 GCA_036261375.1 Anaerolineales bacterium | reverse complement strand
GTCCATTATAAACAATGCGGATGGCGGCGCCGCTCCCTACCAATACTTCAACCTGGTCCACCGCCTCGAACGGATAGGCTGTCCCGGGCACGACGCGTCCTTCGAACACCACCTCACCATCCACGATCACGCGCATATAGGTGCGCTCCACCGCGACCAGGTTCACCTGTACGTTGACATTCGCGTTCAGCGTCGGGATGACCACCGTCACGGTCGCTTCACCGGGGAAAGCGCTGATCACCTCAGGAGAGGGCGTGGCGGTAAACGAGGAAGGATCCGGCGAGGCAAGCAGGATCTCCGAAATCGACGGCGCGGTCGGGTTGACATCCTGTTCCACCTGCAGGGTCAATACCCGGCTGACACCCCAGATCGCAAACCCCACGAGCAGGATCACGATCCCCACACCGAAGATCAGGTCCCCGGCGATAAAACTTCGCATCGGGGGCAGGGTGGCCAGGATCGGCTGGCCCGGTTTGCGGGCCGGTTTCTGGGGGTTGCGCTCCCGATGACGGGCCTGCAGGGCATCCGCAAAGCGCAGCAGGATCGTGTCCACATCCAGGTCAAGGAAGGTGGCATAGTTCGAGAGCATCCCACGCGTCTGGACCGTGGAAGGCAGGTCGTCCACCGCACCCCGTTCGAGTGCATCCAGGTAATGGGCCTTGACATGCGTATTGCGCTCCACCTCCTCCAGATGCAGGCTCAACAGCTCGCGGCGTTCACGCAGGTCCCGGCCGATCTCCTTGAAGATCTCCGTGGAGTTTTCTACATTCTGGAGCTCAGGAGCTTGATCCTGGACCGTCACTGATCCAAATGGCGGCGATTCAACCCCTGCTTCAAGCTCCGAAAGGACCGTCTCGCTCGGGATCAGTGTCTTGCGTTTATTGCGCGCCGCAAGTGTAGGGCTTAGCCGGTTCAGCCACTTCTGCCACAGGGTATCGCTGGCATCCGGCTCGGGTTGGATTTCGGTGGTCGGCCCAGAAGGTGGATGAACAGGTATATCCTCTGCAATGGGTGCAACAGGAGTCCCGGTTTTGGTTTCAGCACCGTCCGTATCCATCTGCGCAGGTGGAACATCTATTGCATCTGGTTCGAACTCCAACGCCGGTGCATCTTCTTTTTCTAACTCGACTTCAGCAGCGGAAGTTTCTGATTCCATCGGAGCTGGAATCTCCACTTCGGATGAGGTCTTTTTGCGGCCGCGCCGGCTGGGTGGGGTGACCGGGTCTCCGTCTGCCGGGGTTACAGCCTTCTTCCGCCGCGCCGGTTTTGGCTTGGTGAGCGCCGGCGGCTCTTCGACCGGGATTTCGATCACCGGCGCGGGGACCGCGTCTGCCAGCGGAGCGGTCTGTGCTTCCTGCACATCTGCCGGACCGATCACCACCTCGGACGGCTTTTGCGCGTTCGCCTCTCGCAACTCCTCGAGGACCGTATCTACATCCAACCCCAGATACTCGGCATAATTCCGCAGGTACCCGCGCGCCTGCACAGGCGATGGCATGACGGACAGGTCGTCCGCCTCCAGAGCCTGCAGGTATTGAACCCGGATGCGCGTCGACTCGAAGACTTTTTCGAAGGTGAGGCGCTGGTCCTCACGCGCGGCTTTGAGTTTTTGGCCGATGGTGGTTGTCATGCTGTGTAAAGCGATCCTGCGGTGAACGAAAACATCACCAGTCCCCCATCGAACGGGTATGAACTGGTGATGTCATGGGCAGATGGGAGGGAACTAGGCTTCGGTAGGCTCGCCGGTCGCTTCAGCAGTCTCTTCAACAGGAGCTTCGGCAACGGCGGCCGGTGCCATGGCACCTTCATCGAGAGCTTCACCTTCGCGGTGAACGATGATCTTGACTTCAGGAACCAGGTCCATTGTCAGGCGGACATGGGCAATGTACTCGCCCAGGTTGCGGATCGGCTGCATGTCGATCTGCTGTTTCTTGACCTCGAAGCGAACCTTCTGCTCGATGGCGGTCGCCACATCCTGCGTGGTGATCGAGCCATACAGCTTGCCGGTCTCACCGGCCTTGGCGTCAAAGACTAAGGTCAACCCGTTGATCTGGTCGGCCAGACCCTTGAGCTCGGAGTTCTGCTCGGTGCGGCGGACCTCCGCCTGCGATTTGATCTTCTCGATCTGCTTGAGAGCGCCGGCGGTGGCGAGCACAGCCAGTCCCTGGGGGATCAGGAAGTTGCGGCCATAGCCATCGGCAACCTTCTTGATGTCGCCTGCACGGCCCAGTTTGTAAACGTCCTTAACTAACATAACTTTCATAGTTCAAGCCCTTTCGTGACTTTCAGGTGGTTTTTTAATCGGGCGAAGGGTACTACGCCCGGCGGGGAATTTTATCACAGGATACCCGAATCTTCACCAATTTCCCGGAATTGACCTTGTGACGGCCTCCAGAAAGTAGATCAACCGCCGGATGGTTTCTCCAGCAGGTCCATGTACGCGCCGTCGATGAGATCGCCTCGCTCCACGCCGAGAGCGGACATCAGCTGCTCGGCAACGTTCTGCCCCTCGGCATCGCTCTGTCCCTCCTCCAGCACCACTTCCAGCTCCATAAACCGGCCCAACCCTTCGACGTCATCCAGATGAACACGCGTCTGCCCGACGAGATAGAGGTAACGCGTCTTCCGGACGACACCGCGAATTCCATACGCCAGCTCGAGGACGCGCTTCAAATTCACTGGATCGCTGCTATGTGTGAGGTGGTACTCTGACCGTTTGGGCCCTTCCTGGTCGGGACGCGTATAGAAGATTAGCTGTGCCTGGTCCGGGGACAGGATGCGCAGTTTCAGGCGACCCTTTACAACATTGAAGAAAATATCCTCCTGTGGAATGATCTGCACGGGCGCATCGCTCAATTCCTCGGCCCGGGATTTGATTCCTTCAAAATCCCGGGCGCGTGCTTTGATCTCAATATTGGCTGGCAAGGGATTGTTCCTCCTACGGAAAGTGCTTTTCAGGCCAGGGGGCAAGCCGGATGATTCCATTTCCCCCATTATCCAAAACGCTCGAAAAAATATGGCTCGTATGACTGTCCAGAGATTGATAAGTGGTGAGGAAAAGTTCTCCAAAAGAGGTCGTTGTAGTGACTTCTGCGGTTAAGTAGTTTATTTCTCCAAACTCTTCATGGCGATAGGCGAAAATATCAGAGTTGATAATTCTATCCTGTTCGAGGGATGAAACGCGCTTCCAGAATCGATCGAACAACGGGTATTCTACAGGATTGCGAAAGATCTTCATTAAATATTTGAAGTAAGGTTTAGCCCTGTAACGGAGGCTGGATGCACGGTAAGAAAGCATCGCAGATATGGCATAGGTATCCCAATTATCGGCGACATGAGTCCGTCCCACAAGCTCCTTGTTAAAGGTCACTCTCATCGTGTTGTACCCGGCAGGTATGCTGCCTGCATTTTCAATCATGGCAGGGGGTACATTGAAAAACCGGATCACAGCTGTATTTGCGGCAATTGAATCCCCGTACACATCGGTGAGGAAGCAGGGTACACGGAGCTGCTTCATGATACCCATTAAACGGTCAAGTATCCGACTTGGATGGAAGGTGTCCGTCGTAGATCCCTTCGTCGGTTGGCGGACAATCTGGCGATCTTCCAGGCCTGTGGCAGCAAAAAAGAATTCTCGCCGCTCAAGTGTGGTCAACTGGAAGGCATTCGCCAAGCTAAACAGCAAGTCAGGTTCGAAAAATTTTTTGACCCCACGCTCGATCTGGCTGATGACGGCATCATCCAGATCTGAATACTCGGCAAGCTGGGACTGCGTCCAGTTGAGATCCTGGCGCAAAGCTGACACAAGCTCTCCGAATTCCTTGCGATTCATTGGATCCCTCCGGACAATGACTCAAAAAAATCTTTGAGTCTATTGTAAGGCAAATTGCTGGACTCCGCAATTATGAATGTTATTATTAAAATAATTCGAATTGCACCCGGTTTCCGGGCCAATTAAGGGTGGATCCCCCAGGAGGGGGACTGTGGCTAGCAAAGAGGCCCCAACTCAAGTTGGGGCCTCTTTGCTTTTCGATTAATTGGGAACGTTCAGGAAGCCGAACAGGCGCATGATCCCCCTCATGGCCGTGTGACCGAAATCAGGACCCAGGAACTGGTTCGGGCACGAGCCCGGGATAACGGTGATCCCATTAGCCTTACACAACTCCACTGCGGATTGGGAAACACTCGTCATCCCGCCCGCCAGACCCGGCTTGGTCCCCATCATACAGTGCATCCAGACGTTCTTGATCCCCAATTCCACACACTGCTGAACTACTTGCTCCGTGACCTTGGGATTGGTGAGGATAAAGACCGCGTCCACTTTTTCAGGAATGGATTTCAGGTCGGCGTAGCAGGTTTCGCCGTTAAAGTTCGTCAGGCGCGGATTAACCGGGTAGACCGTGTAGCCGTTTTCCTTGAACTTGTTGTAAGCCAGGTTGCAGCCTGTATCGCGCTTGTCTGAGACGCCCATCACCGCGATCTTTTTCAGAGCAAGAAAATCCTGGACCATCGTATCGATCTTCGCCATGTTGTTTCTCCTTGAGCTGCATGATGATCCAGCGCCCTCCTTATGACCGGAACCGGATCACCGGATTTATTTGTACATAAAATTATAGGCACTTCAATCATCCCTACAAGATGACAAATATCACCTTGGTCATTCAGGCATGCAGTTGGATTCCCACAATCAAGGAGCTGACATTTGCCTGGCTAGTTCAGGCAGCAATACATTACTGATTGTGAAGAGGAGAGTTAGGAGGATCCCGGTCAGGGCCGGGTGATCTTGTACAGAATGCTGTCTTCATCCTGATAGACCACCTGCATGTGGGGGTCGTCGGCGGCGCGTTCGATGAACGACTCGTGGTTCAAGTCTGTGTGGACGTAGCGGGAATTGTAGATGTTGGCAATGTACTGCGAGGGGCGGTCCACTTCGCCGCGCACCAGGGGGACCCAGAGATCATATAACTCTGCATCGTACATCTGCATATAGGTTGGATCAAGACCGATCAGATAGGTGTTGTGGGTATTGTAGAAAAACAGGCGCGGGAAATCATCCCAGTCCGTCTGGAAGATGAGTTCCCCTGCCGCTGTATTCTGCTTGAGCCAGCTGGATGCGCCCGCGTATAGTTTGTAGGGTTTCAATGTCTCCATACGGGCGTGGGCGGCAGGAAGAGTGCGGAGCAAGCTGGAACCGATCGCCAGGGTCAGAACAATTAACGGGAATCCGGCCTGCACACGACGCCAGGGGGAGGGCCCATCCCGGTTCGGGCTGGCAGGTTGGGGGTCCGATAGGAGTGGCGTCCAGGCAAAGGCGGCGAAGATCAAAGCAAAGGGTGGGAAGTATTCCACGAAGCGGCGGGCCTGGAAAAGCATCAATCCAATTAAGAGCGAGGCGAGCAAGGCAAAGGCAGTCCGCACATCCATCTTCCGGCCGGAAAGTCCAAGAGCGAAAATCCCGCTCGCAAAGGCAGCCAGCGCAGGCAGGGAATTCTCGAGCAGCTGGCCGGTCTCATACGGAAACCATTCATTGCCCACGCGCACAGACGTTGCATCCAGCAGTTTGGGGAGCATATGGCGAATAGAGAAGATGATGTTATCGGGGAAATACGGGTTGATCAGCATGCCCAGCAGAATGCCCGCGCCGACAAACGCGAGTGGACGGATTTCAAAGCGCCGCTCGATGAGAAGCACTGCGAGAATGAACAGCACTGCCAGCGCGATCAACAGCGGAAAGGCATCGTACATCCAGACATACATAAATGCGAGAACAGCCAGGTGTTTGTATTTGCGCTCGAGCAGCCAGAGGGACCCCAGAGCGAGCAGAGCCAGAGAGAGAGACTGGGCACGGGTAATGCTCATCCGGTACAGGAAGGCTTCTGAAATACCGAGCAGACCGAGTGCCCACAGCCAGGCAAACGGGACACGCTGGCGATGGAACAAATACCAGATGGATAAAAACGCCAGGGCTGCAAAACCGACTGCGGCGGCTTTCGCTCCCAGGCGCAGGTCGCCGAAGGTAAAGGGGATCAGTGCGACATGGAAGAGGAAGTGATGGTCATAGAACTCTCTCGGATTGAGGATACTCTGCGGGAGCCAGCTGAACTCCGGTTTGAGGCCCTCGGTGCGCATCAGATGGGCCAGCTTGATGTGGTAAAAACCGTCGTTATCCGGCATGTCGGGGGAGGCGAACTGGATCCAGGCCAGGCCGGCCAGGAATAAAGCGAACAGGATCAAAGGAACAATCTTTTGATACGAGATGGATGTGCTTTGAAGCGTCATGATTTACCTAAATGAAGCGGGTCATTCGGAAGCTTTCCTGCCGCCGAACGACCCGCGTTCCCTGGTTAGTATGTGCCTGATTGTTTATCCGTTGTCGTCGTTCGAGTTGTCATCATCGTCGTCATCGCCGTTGGAGTTGCCGCCGTTGTCATCATTCGAGTCATCGCTGCCATT
>DATAKV010000701.1:0-2325 GCA_036261375.1 Anaerolineales bacterium | reverse complement strand
CCGCCCGCCAGTACGGAAGCCATCATCATTTCGAGCAGCCCGCGTTTGCCGACCACGGCGCGCTCCACCTCGGCGATGACCTGCCGGCTCAGCGATGAAACATTGGATAAGTCTGTCACAGTTTACTCCGATGAATAGGCTTACCACAGCTACATGGGGCGCGCAGAGTTATACAACTCTGCGTCTCAGTATCTTTGTGGCAGATTATGGTCTTCCACCTGTGTTTCGAGAAACTCCACCGCTTCTTTTACTTCATAATCCAGAGGCGTCTTTTGCGGAGCGGCCAGCCCGCGTCTGGGGTTGGGAAAATCGGAGAATGAGCCATGCAGGCCGGTCTCCAGATACTTTTGCAGCTCGGGAGAGGGCTGCCAGTCTGTGCCCACGAGCGGGGTGAAGACCGTGCGCGGCCGTCCGCTCTCGCGGTGGATAAGCATCTGGTAAGCCAGCTTGCCGAGGCGGTTGGCGATCAGCCACTTGAAATAGGTGCCGCTTTTGGCACGTCCCAGCCAGACTGCCAGGTCCTCCACCTGACCGAGGTGCGGCTTCGGTTTGGGCATCTCTTTGGGAACAGGCTTGAAACGAGGGATCAGGCTGAAGATAAGCATGATGAACGTGATGAGTATCGCCAGCCACCACCAGATCACCTGCGAGAACGAGCGGTACATAAGCCCGAGCTGCCAGGAAATAAATGCGGCCGGAATCACCACCGCATCATAGATGGTCTCGCGCAGCGGGAAGGCCAGCAGGGCGGCAATGATGACAACACCGGCCACAATCAGCAGGCGGCGCAGGCGCGTCATATTGTCTCCCCGCAATAGTGCAGGATCGTGTTGAGACAGGAGACCGCTTCGGTTACATCCTTTGGTGCAGTCTTGCGGTCACCATAGCGGACCACTTCGAAGAGGCCGGTCAACCTGCGCACTGCATCGCCGGGCAGGCCGGCCCGTTCGAGCCGCACTGCAAATTCCTGCGGGGTCATGGCAGCCTCGCGCTGCAATTTACGTCTATCCGCGACCACATCGCTCATCCGCAAATAACAATTGATGATCACATCACTGGAGTCACGGCCAGAAGTCAGATCGTTCAAAGAGGATCGCGCAATGCGGGCGATCTCCTCCAGCGGCTTTTTGGAGTTCATGGCATTGTGTCGTTTCCAGCCCAGGTACATCCCCCAGAGGATCGCCACCCAGATCAAGGCGCAGGCGAAGCTGACGGCATACGAGAGCAGAGGAGAGACTTCAGGAGGTTGGAACTCAGGCATGGGCGGGGCATTGGCCAGAGCAGGGTCTTCCCCCGCGCCGTCGAACTGCTGAAACCCGAAAAGGGTCTCTCCGTAATTCATAAACAGGTAGTACAGCGCAAAAACAGTAAAACCAGCCCGGATCAGCAGGAGGAAAACACGTTTCCGCAGCTCGGGGGAAAGCAAAAGCCCCACAAGGACGGCCATCAGCGAAAGCAGGCTCCAGACCAGGATCTGCTTCCAGATCGGGACATCGCCCCAGGCATCGACCAGAGTTTCGTCCGGGATCGGAGGCAGCGGCGTCGCCTCTGCTGGACGGAAGCGCTCAGCCTCGCTAAAGGAGATCTCGTCCAGGCTGACGGCCAATACTGTCAACGACCCCAGAGCAATCGCCGCCAGCAGGATCACCCATACTTTCTTCTGGAAAAAAGCTCTCATGAAGGAGAAATTTTACCATCACGACTATAATTATCAACACCCTCGCCATGACTGTTTCCTTTGACGATCTGTGTCATGCACCTCTCCATCCCCAGGCAGTGCAGGGACTGCGCCTCTTCAACGCGGGAGAATACTTCGAAGCCCATGAAGCACTGGAGGATGCCTGGAATGCCGAAACCGGGAAAGTCCGGGAGCTCTATCGCGGGATTTTGCAGATCGCGGTTGTTTACCTGCATGTTACGCGGGGCAATTATCCGGGGGCAGTCAAAGTCTATGGCAGGAGCCTGCGATGGATGAAGAATTGGCCAGATGTCTGCCGGGGCATCCAGGTAGGCCAGCTCCGCCGGGACGCGGAAGCCGTCATTAACGAAGTTATCAGACTGGGTGAGGAAAAACTCGGGGAATTCGACCGGTCCCTGCTTAAGCCGGTCCTCTGGAATGAAAAGCGTACTTACCTGTGTGACCGCTGCGGTCACGAGATGTACGAGAAGAATTGCAAGGTCACCTGCCCCAACTGCGGCAACCGCTTCGACTGCTCGGACCTCAATATTTATTTCGATTGACCCATCACCAGGGGATTATTTCACCACCTGAAACGTCTTGATACTTTCCTCGAATACCGGCAGCATCTCATAAAATTCGTTGAT
>DATAKV010000673.1:0-4776 GCA_036261375.1 Anaerolineales bacterium | reverse complement strand
GTCCCGGCCTACTTCAACGACAGCCAGCGCCAGGCCACCAAGGATGCCGGCAAGATCGCAGGCCTGGAAGTGCTGCGCATCATCAACGAGCCGACGGCCTCTGCACTGGCCTACGGTCTTGATAAAAAGAAAAATGAAACGATCCTGGTCTTCGACCTGGGTGGTGGAACGTTCGACGTGTCCATCCTCGAAGTAGGCGAAGGCGTGATCGAAGTGAAAGCCACCAACGGCGATACCCACCTGGGCGGCGATGACTGGGATCAGCGCATCGTCAACTGGGCCGCGGATGAGTTCAAGAAGGAACAGGGCATCGACCTGCGCGGCGACCGCCAGGCCCTCCAGCGTCTGCGTGAGGCGGCAGAGAAGGCTAAAATCGAGCTGTCCTCCGTGATGGAGACCGAGCTCAATCTTCCGTACATCACCGCCGATGCCAGCGGACCGAAGCACCTGCAGCTGAAGCTGACCCGCTCCCGGTTCGAGCAGATGACGGAAGACCTGCTCGAGCGCTGCCGCAAGCCGTTCGAAGCGGCACTGAAGGATGCCGGGATGGACGCCGGCCGCCTGAATGAAGTGGTGCTGGTGGGCGGCTCGACCCGCATGCCCATGGTCCAGGACCTGGTCCGCAAGCTGACGAACGGCAAGGAGCCCAACAAGGGCGTCAATCCGGACGAAGTTGTAGCCATTGGCGCAGCCATCCAGGGCGGCGTACTTGGCGGCGAAGTCAAGGACATCCTGCTGCTCGACGTGACCCCGCTCTCCCTGGGTGTCGAAACCCTGGGTGGTGTGATGACCAAGATGATCGAGCGCAACACGACCATTCCTGTCCGCAAGACTGAGTCCTATTCCACCGCCGCGGACAACCAGACCGCTGTAGACATCCATGTCCTGCAGGGTGAGCGCCCGATGGCAAACGATAATATGTCACTCGGCCGCTTCCGCCTGGATGGGATCCCGCCGGCCCCGCGCGGCATGCCGCAGGTCGAAGTCACCTTCGATATCGACGCCAACGGCATCCTGCATGTGACCGCCAAGGACAAGGCGACCGGTAAGGAGCAGAAGGTCACCATCACGGCTTCGACCAACCTCAACAAGGGCGACATCGACCGCATGGTCCAGGAAGCCCGCTCCCACGAGGCAGAGGACAAGAAACGCCGCGAGCTGATCGATGCCCGCAACACCGCCGACAGCCTGGTCTACCAGACCGAAAAGGCGCTGCGAGACCTAGGCGACAAGGTTCCGTCTGCCGAGCGCGGCACGATCGAGACCAAGATCAGCGATCTAAAATCCGCAGCACAGACCGAAGATGTCAGCCGCATCCAGCGCGCCAGTGAGGAAGTCCAGCAGACGTTCCATGCGCTGAGCCAGCAGCTCTACGCCCAGGAACAGCCTCAGCCCGAAACACCGGGCGGACCGTCTGCACCGAACAACGGCGGCGATGACGTCATCGAAGGCGAAGTGAAAGAATAAGGAACAGATTAGAGACCCCTGGGTCAAAAACCCAGGGGTCTTTTTGTTTTATAATCTTTTTATGCAAAACCGTTTTGACCGTCGATGGGCTATTCCTGCCATCGTCGTTTTTATGATCGTCCTTTATTTTGTGCCTCCCATTCACAGCCGGCTGGCATGGCGTTTGGATTCCCTTCGCACGCAGGTCCGCTACATGATCAAGCCGCCGGACGAAGCCGTCTTCCGTCCGGAAGAGCAGGCCCAGCTTGATATCGCAGTCACGGCCATGATGCAGACCCTGCAGGCCACTCTTACGCCGCCGACTTCCACAACCGCAGCCGCGACGGCCACGCCGATCCCGGGTACTACGGCGAAACCAATGATCACCTCCACACCTCTGCCAGCAGCCGTTTTGCTGGAGGGAGTTAAATATGAGCACCAGCACGGACGTTTGAACTACTGCGGCCCTGCCAACTTTTCGATGGCGCTGACCTACTGGGGCTGGAACGGGGACCGGGATGTGATCGGCAAGGCTGTCAAGCCTGTGGATAAGGACAAGAACGTCATGCCTTATGAGCTGCAGGACTATATCATGGACAATGTCCCGGGCATGACGTCTGTCGTCCGTTATGGGGGCGATCTGCAAACGCTTAAGCGACTGGTTGCCGCAGGTTATCCGGTGGTCGTCGAAAAGGGCATCTACGAGCTTGACGTCAACGGCAAATACGGCTGGATGGGGCATTATGCCTATGTCACCGGATATGATGACAAACAGGACCTGATCATTTATCAGGATACTTACCAGCCGGCGGGCTCAGAGCCGGGTGAGAACCGCAAGATCAAGGTCTCGACATTCATCGAAGGCTGGCGGGCGTTCAATTATGTGTTCGTTGTTGTCTATCCGGTGGATAAGGAAAGTGAAGTGCTGGCCATCCTTGGTCCGCTGGCCGACGATGAGCAGGCTGCCCGCCATGCGCTGATGGTCGCCCAATCGGAAGCGCAGACTCTCAGTGATATCGACCAGTACTTCGCCTGGTTCAACGTCGGGACCAGTCACATCGCCCTGTTCCAGTACGCGGATGCCGCCATCGCCTATGATTATGCGTTCAATCTGTATGCCAATCTCAACGTTGAGGACTCCGTCCGGCCGTATCGTATGATGTGGTACCAGACGGGTCCCTATAAAGCTTACTTCTACACAAATCGGTTTGCCGATGTCATCAACCTGGCTACCACAACGCTGAATGACACCATTTCCGAGCCGGTGCTTGAGGAGTCGCTCTACTGGCGCGGTCAGGCCTACTACATGGCAGGCAAGACCGACCTGGCGGTGAAGGATTACCGCGACGCGTTGAAAGTCCACCCTCAGTGGATCCCCGCCAGTCAGGCATTGCAGGATCTGGGATTCCAGCCATAACAGGGTTTAAAGTTTAAACGTTTGAACGTTCAAACCTGAAACCTTTAACATTAAACCTTAAACTGTCCAACGGAATTAACTATGAAACTCCTCCACTTCGCCGATGCTCATATTGACATGGCAAACTATGGACGCCATGATCCCAAAACGGGACTGCCGCTGCGAGTCCTGGATTTTTTGAAGTCGCTGGATACCATTATCGACGCGGCGATCTCAGAGCGGGTGGATCTGGTTATTTTTGCGGGAGACGCGTACAAAGATCGTTCTCCTGCACCGACCTTTCAGCGGGAGTGGGGGAAGCGCATCATCCGCTTGTCGCAGGCAAAGATCCCCACCCTGCTCCTGGTGGGCAACCATGATCTGTCTCCCGCCATGGGACGCGCTCATGCCATCCAGGAGTTCGATACCCTGCAAGTGCCATATGTGCGCGTGCTGCAAAAGCCTGAATTTCTGACACCGGATGACCTGTGGGGACTGCCCATCCAGGTGATCGCCATGCCCTGGGTGGCACGCTCGGGCCTGATGGCCTCCATCGACGCCAGCGCCGTGGACGTGCGCGAGCTGTTCGCCCGGATCGAAGACCGCATCTCCAGCCTGATCGAAGATTGGATCAAGGAAGCCGACACCAGTCTGCCTCTCATCCTCACCGCTCATGCATCGGTGGAAGGGGCCATGTTCGGAGCGGAGCGTATGGTCATGCTGGGCAGCGACCTGGTCCTGCCGACATCGCTGGTCAAGGACCGCCGGCTGGACTATGTGGCCATGGGACACATCCATAAGCCGCAGAACCTTAATGAAGGCAACCATCCACCGGTGATCTATCCCGGCTCGATCGAGCGTGTGGACTTTGGCGAAGCGAAGGATGATAAGTTTTTCATCATTGCCGAGGTGACGCGCGGAGATGCGCAGGTGCAGTGGAAAAAGATCGATGGGACGCGCATGTTCATCGAGCGGCGGGTCGTCCTTCACTCCACCGAGAATGTGACCGACGAGCTGCTCCGCACGCTCCCCACGCCCGACAAGATGACCGAGGCGATCGTCAAATTGACCGTCGAGTATCCGCGCGAGCTGGATGTTCTGATCGACGAATCGGCCCTGCGCAAATATACCGAGTGCTGCTTCGAGTTCCATCTGGTGAAGCGGCCGAAGAGCGAAGCGCGCGTCCGTATCCCCGAGGGACAAACCGTCAGCAGCCTGAGTCCGCTCGAACTGCTCACCCAGTACTTCGAAGCGGCGAAGGTCAAGGAGTCCGCTGAGCTGCAGCAGCTGGCCCGCGAGATCATCGCCGATGACTCGCTCGATGGCTGACCCTTGACACATCACCTCTAAAACCTCATACTCGAATAAATCCTATCTTCGAGGCCTCCATGTCCAAGGAACATTCGCGTTACCGCTGGTTCGTCGTCGGGGTGTTTTTCTTCTTTATGCTCCTGCACCAGACCGACAAGCTGATGATCGGCTCGCTGCAGGTGCCCATCAGTGAGACGTTCGGGATCGGCAACCGGGAATGGGGATTTATCAATACGGGCGCGCTGATCGTTGCCACGATCCTGTACCCGATCTGGGGATATCTCTACGACCATTACGCCCGCGCCAAGCTGCTCGCCCTGGCCTCCCTGGTCTGGGGGTTGACCACCTGGTTAAGCTCTGTTGTTCGTACATATCCTGCCTTCATCGCTACCCGTGCCTCCACAGGGGTGGACGATTCCTCCTATCCCGGCCTGTTTACCCTGATCGCCGATTACTTTGGTCCCACCCTGCGCGGCAAAGTGTATGGGATCTTGCAGCTCGCCCAACCTATCGGATATCTCATCGGCATGATCCTGGCATTACTGGTTGCTCCACTGATCGGTGGATGGCGTTCTGTGTTTTACATCACCGGCTCTCTGGGTCTTGTGATCGCGGCCTTCATC
>DATAKV010000463.1:0-15391 GCA_036261375.1 Anaerolineales bacterium | reverse complement strand
TTTTCGCGCAGGATCAACGGCAGGTAGGCATTGCCATCCCGCAGGTTCAGCAGTCCATCATGATAATAGGCACCGTTTAGCCCTTCCTCAAGCTCAGATAAGCTGAAGGTGAGCAATTTGCCTTTTACCCTGTTTCGCAGGCTCCAGGCGCCTTTGTCGTCCCGCCCGAGTATGGCGACATCCTCGTTAGATTGAAAGTCTAAAATGCGCGCCTTGGCCGCGGTATAGGCTTCCATCGTACCGTGCCGGTCCAGGTGGTTCGGCGTGATATTCAGGATCGCGGCGACGTTGGGTGAGACCGTCATCTGATCGAGCTGAAAGGAAGACAACTCGAGGATGGCAAGATCATCCGTATCCATATCGTCCAGGTAATTGATCAGCGGGTCGCCGATGTTACCGCCGGTATAGGCCCTCTCGCCGTAGGCATTTTTCGCCATCCGGCCGACAAGCGTTGTTGTGGTTGTTTTCCCTGCCGAGCCTGTGATGCCGATCGTTTTACAGGGAACTACTTCCATGAAGATCTGCGAATCGTTCGAAAGCGGGATGCCGCGCTTGACCGCTTCGGCCACAATAGGAAGGGTAAGCGGAACCCCGCCGGAAAGACACAGGACATCGGTCGCATCGAGCAGCTCGAGCGGGTGACCGCTCACTTCCCAGTGGATCGGGAACTCAGCCAGCGATTCGCGGGCCAGTCGCAGATCGTCCGCGCTGCGCATGTCGCTGAGCGTGACATGTGCGCCATGCAGCGACAGCCAGCGCGCCAGGGCCAGTCCCTGACGGGCGGCTCCGAGGATCAATACGCGCTTGCCGGTCCAATCCTTCATCGTTTACACCACTGCCAATCCCATGCCGACCATTGCAGCCAGCAGGCCAATCAACCAGAACCTCTGCACCACCTGGGTCTCGCTCCATCCCAGCAGTTCGAAATGCAGGTGAAGCGGAGCCATCTTGAAGAAGCGCTTGCCTTTGGTGATCTTAAAATACAGCACCTGGATCACTACACTCAATGCCTCACTGAGCGGGATCACGGCGATAACCAGCAGGAGAGGCCACTGCCCTGTCATCAACGCCACCACAGCAAGGGTCGCGCCGAGAGCCAGCGAGCCGGTGTCACCCATGAACAGCTCCGCCGGGTGAACATTGAACCACAGGAAACCAAAGATCGCGCCGACTACCGTAAAGCAGAACCGAGCCAGATAGGTTTGCTCCTGCATTAAGGCAATTCCGCCAAAGGCGGCAAAGGCTGTGGCCGAGATCAGCCCGGCCAGGCCATCGAGGCCATCTGTAAAGTTGACTGCGTTCGACTCGCTGACGATAATAAACGCCGCGATCGGGATGTACCACCAGCCCAGCTCGATATCATCACTTATGCCCGGCAAACGCAGCTGCGGCACATCCAAAAGCACTTTCAACACGAAAGCCGTACCCAGCGCCAGCGCCACCTGGGCCAGAAATTTGGTACGGGCGCGCATCCCTTCGCCGCGGCGCTTGCCACGCAGACCTTCCCAGTCATCCAGGGCGCCGAGGGCGGCATAGGCAACCATCACGATCAAGGGTACAAGCACGGAGCGGCCGATCACATCCAGACCGATGAACACGGCCGCGTTCAAGAGCAGGGTCAACAGGAGTACCGGCAGGATGAAGAGCACGCCTCCCATGGTGGGCGTCCCCATCTTTACGTTGTGATGGCCCGGCTCGTCGACGCGGATGAGCTTGCCGATCTTGAAATGGCGCAGGACCCGTAGGAGCGGCGTTCCCCAGATGACCGTCATCACAAAGGAGAGCATCGCCAGGCTGAGGACAAATGAGGTCTCGCTCATGAGCGCTGCTCCAGCAGGGATGTGATCCGGTCCATGCGCAGGCCGTGGGACCCTTTGATCAACACCGTATCTTTGGATGTCAGATTGGCCTTCAGCCATTCCATAAGGGGATCGAATTCGTCAAACTCGATGATCGTACTTTTCTTCATCCCGGCCCGCCGGGCAGCATCGGCGATCATATGGGCGCGCTCGCCCAGCGTGAGCAGGATGTTGACCACTTGCGCGGCCCGCAGACCGACCAGCTCGTGCCCGCCGCGCTCATACGGACCCAGTTCAAGCATATCTCCAAGGACTGCCACCTTTCGCCCGTCCAGCTCGTCGAGCAGGTTCAACGCCGCAAGCATGGACTCGGGCGAGGCATTGTAGGTATCGTCAAGCAGCAGAGCACCGGTCTGGCTGCGAACGGCTGCCAGACGCAGCTGGGTATGGCCCTGGCTCAGGCCTTCAAGGATTTCCTGCCAGTTCATGCCTTCGGCAAGACCGACAGCCGCGGCACGCAGCGCCGTATGCACGGAATGCCGGCCGATCACGGGGATCTTCACATACATGGTCTCGCCGCGGTAATGCAGTCGGAAGCGGATCCCCTCCAGGCCCAGGCCAACCACATTGTCAGCCCACAGGTTCGCCTCGGGGGATAAGCCATAAAAGAAGACGCGGGCTTTGGTCCTCTCTTCCATCTTGCGCACCCAGGGGTCATCGAAGTTCAGGATGGCCACCCCTTCCGGTGCCGGGGGCAGGGCCTGGACCAGTTCCGACTTACCGTATGCAATCGCTTCCTGCGAGCCGGCCCGTTCGGCATGGACCGTGCCAATGTTCGTCACCACGCCGATCTGGGGCAGGGCAATGTCACACAGGAAGGCGATCTCACCGGGTACGTAAAATCCCATTTCCAATATGGCACGCTGGTGGCCTGAGCTGAGCCGCAGCAGGGTCAAGGGAAGACCGATCTCGTTGTTGAGATTCCCGGGACTCTTGAGCGTGCGGTAGCGGGTGCTCAGCACCTCGGCGATCATTTCCTTGGTGGTGGATTTGCCCACACTGCCGGTAATGCCGATCACACGGATATCCAGCTTGCGCCGCCAGTAACGGGCGATCTGCTGCAGGGCAGTGACCGTGTTATCCACACGCAGGCAGAGCGGCGGCTGGAGATTGCTCTTAGAAAAGTCTTCAATGGATGAAATGGAATGCAGGTCGAGCACCTGGAACGAGGCATCCACTTCGCGCTGAATTAAAGAAAAAGAAGCCCCGCGGCGAAATGCTTCGCCGATATAGTCATGCCCGTCCGTCTTCTCACCGGGGATGGCCACGAACAGCGAGCCGGGAATCACCTGGCGCGAGTCGATCACGGCTTCGGTGATGACCGTTGTAGCGAGAGGACGAAGGCTCGTCAGGGCTTCGAGGGCGTCGGCAAGGGTCAGCATCTATTTATTCACAATCTGACTGCGGACAACATCGGGCGGGATGTTCAGCATGATGACTGTCTGCTCTGCGATCTCCGAGAATACTGGCGCTGCCGTTTCAGAGCTCCAGATGGATGTACTCGGGCTGTTCAGCCAGATATACACCATGAATTGTGGGTCATCCACCGGACCCCAGCCGATAAACGAAACGTTGGTATGCGTGGCATCATAGCCATACTCGGTCGGGATCTGGGCTGTGCCGGTCTTGCCTGCAAGGCGGTACCCTGGCAGCAATGCCTGCGACGATTCCTTCTCCAGCGAAACGGCAAGCATTTCATTCAAGGTTCGGGCGGTTTCAGCCGTAATGGGCGAGCCTGCGTACTGGGAGGGAACATTATATTGATGGCCGTCGCGCAGCATGGAGTACAGCACATGCGGCGTCACCATTCGTCCTTCATTGGCAATTGCCGAGACGGCCATGAGCATCTGCAGAGGCGTAACCGAAACACCCTGCCCAAATGAATTGGTACCGAGATCGACAGGATACCAGTCCGTATCGCCTGGAACCTTGAGGCGGCCCATCGCTTCCCCGGCCAGGTCGATACCGGTGGGATGGCCCAGCCCAAAGCGCTCCATGTAGCTGTAGAAATTCTGCATGCCCATCTGGGTCGAAAGCCAGGCCATACACACGTTCAGCGAGTGCTGTAGACAGCCAATCATATCCTGCTGGCCCCACGAGTCCCGGTTCCAGTTACGGATTGTGATCCCGCCAACTTCGATGACACCCGTATCCACAAACGTGGTCTCCGGGCGCACCGTGCCGGTATCCAGCGCGGCGGCCATGGTCAGCACCTTGAGGACCGAGCCTGGCTCATAGGCCATGCCGATCGACCGGTTGTACTGGCTGCCGTTGTCGTAGAGCGAGAAATAATTGCTGTAATTGTTGAGGTCCATGCGCGGGGTGGAGGCCATGGCCAGGATCTCCCCATTGCCGGGGTCCATGATAATGATCGTGCCACTCTGAGCACCGTATTCGGTCAGCGACGCATCGAGGATGGACTCGACCTTGGCCTGCAAGTCACGATTGATGGTTAAAACGAGATTGGTGCCATTGGGAACCCGCGGGATTTCCGTAGCCTTGTTCGGATCGCTCGGCACCCAGACCTGGACGGGATTGCCCGCCAGCAAATCATTGTATTTTTCCTCGATGCCGAAGTACCCGCGTCCATCGCGGGTGACAAAACCCAGCACATTCGACGCCAGATCGTCTTCCGGGTAGCTGCGCTGGAAGTGGGGTTTAAAGGCCAGCCCATTCAATCGGGAGTCCCCGGCATCGTACATCTGTGCCAGGAGCTCCTGCATCGACGTGACCGTATCCGCGCCTACATAATCCTGGATGACGATGTACTCCCAGGTTTCTGGGGAATTCGTGAGCTTGTCCATCACCTCTTCCTGAGATAATCCCAGATAGGTACTCAGGGCATAGGCCATGGCCTGCGGGTCCCTTATCTCCTTGAGGCTGACGCCCACTTCATACACGGTCCGGCTGCCTGCCAGCAGGTGCCCATTGCGGTCGTAGATCTCCCCGCGTTCGGGATACACCGTCTGGAACTCTCCGGAATAACGGTCACCCTGTAGCAGGAAAATCTGTGCCTGTTCGCTAAATTGAATGCGGACCAGCTGGGCAATGACAGCTATACCCGCCAGAGCGAGAAAAGCCACCAGGATCATCGAGCGGACGGCATACTGCTGTCTCATAAAGCCTACTGCGAGCCTCCGAAGCGGACCTGCTCATCGAGCCATTCGAGCAGGGACTCGGAATATTCATAGGGAAGAGAGGGCTCAGGAATGGTCACATCTTCTGCCGCGAAGAGGATATCGGGCTCGGGCGCGACAAACCCCGGCACGGGGACATAATCGAGCTCCCCGGGCTGGACCGGACGATATCCGAGCGAGCGAGCCCGCCGTTCCATTTCGGCCGTGGAAGTCATTTTGGCGAGCCGCGTTTCCAGGTCCGCGTTCTGGCGTTGGATGGCGATGATCTCAAAGCGCAGCTCCTGGATCTCGCGTCCGGCCATTGCAGCGCGGGCTGTTACATCGAGATAGAGCGCGGCCACCATGGCCGACCCGATCACGAAAAGCAGGAACGCGCCTACCCACTGTCGTTGAATCCGCCAGGGGGCCTGTCTGTAAGCATGGATTATTCGAGTAGCCTGCATAACGACCTTTATAGTTGGGCGATGGTCGTGTAGGGAACGGCGGCGGCCGTTCCTTACCTATAATTTCTCTGCAATGCGAAGTTTCGCACTGCGCGCCCTCGGGTTTTCCTTGATTTCTTCGTCCGAGGGCGTAATCGGTTTTCGGTTTACCTCTTTCAGCGTTGCCTTGCGCTCCACTTCATAGATCTGTTCGTATGGAGGATTGACCCGGTCCCGGCTCTGTTCGCGGAAGAAATCCTTGATGATACGGTCTTCCAGCGAGTGGAAGGAGATCACTGCAACTCGTCCGCCAGGCCTCAGGGCGGCCACCGCCTGTGGTAAGACCGCCTCGATGGAGGCCAGCTCCTCATTAACCGCGATCCGCAGCGCCTGGAAGGTCCGTGTCGCCGGGTGGAGGCTCCTGAGCTTGCCGAAGGACCCTCTGCGGGGAGCGACCGATTCGATGGCGGCGACCAGCTCACGGGTCGTGTGAAGCGGTCTGGCCTTTACAATGGCCCGGGCGATTTTGCGCGAGTCCCGTTCTTCGCCATATTTGTAGATCAAGTCAGCCAGTTCCCGTTCTGATGACTCGTTCACCAAATCGGCGGCGGTCTGTTCCCTGTGCGGACCGAAGCGCATGTCCAGCGGCGCATCCTGCATAAAGGAAAAGCCGCGCTCGGGCGTATCGAATTGCATGGACGAGGCACCCAGGTCGAGCACGATCCCATCCACGGCCTCCCAGCTCAGTTGAGCCAGCTGCTCGGACAGGGACGTATAGGAGGCCTGCGCCAGATGGATGCGATGCTCATAAGGAGCCAAGGTCTTACGAGCGATCGCCAGCGCCTGTGGATCGACATCGAGACCCAGCAGACGCCCATCTGGCGCACACGCCTCCAAAATCCCGCGGGCATGACCGCCCGCGCCCAATGTCCCGTCCACGTACCTCCCGCCATTCCGGGGTTGCAACGCGTGTATAATCTCTTTGTAAAGTACAGAGCGGTGTGGTGCGTCCATCATCAAATCCACAGGGACAGGGTTCTCCTGCCCGGGCAAGGCGACTTCGCCCTACACCGCGTGCTTCGAAAGATCGAGTGTGGCGAAGCGCTGTTCGTTGGCTTCCACATCCTGCAGATTGTCCATCTGCAACTGCCACTCAGCAGGAGTCCACACTTCAAAGTAATCGCCCTGGCCCGCGACGATGAGCTCACCGTTGGCGATGCCGAGGAACTCACGCAGATTCTGCGGGACTAGGATGCGCCCGACCTTGTCGACTTCGACCGGATAAGCGTTCGAAAGGATCAAGCGGCGCAAAAGACGTGTTGACGTGTCGGTTGGGTTCATGGAATTGATCCGGTCATAGACCTGCCTGAAGTGCAGATCGGTCATCACCATGAGACACCGGTCAAATCCCTGAGTGATATAGGCGCCAGCAGCCAGCAATTCACGATAGCGCGCCGGTATCATCAGGCGGCCTTTATCATCGAGGTTATGCTGGAACTGACCCAAGAACATTTGTGCTATAATTCCTTATTAACAGGCGAACGCCGGCACAACCGGCGTCCTTACCATTTTCTACCACTTCCTACCACATTATACAACTTTGGGGCGAAAAAGCAAGTAGTTTTGTCCACTTTACCCACTCACCCGTCTTTCCTACGTCTATGAGACAATCGATCCCGTTCACCCTCCTCGAATCTTCACGCTGGATCGATTATGCATTGCTCGACAGCGGCGATGGACTCAAGCTCGAGCGCTTTGGCAATTATGTATTTGCAAGACCTGAGTCACAGGCGATGTGGAAGCGCTTGCTCGAAAGGGAATGGAAGGAAGCCCACGCCGTGTTCGTTCCCAGCGGGGAGGAAAGCGGTGGTCATTGGGATGTCAGGAAGAAGATAGAGGAACAGTGGACGTTACAGTATCCCCTCCCCCTCGCAAACAAACGCCTGTCTTTTAAGGTAATGACGACTCCAGGACGTCACCTCGGCGTGTTCCCGGAAGTTGCCGCCCACTGGGACTGGTTCAGTGATCTGATCACCCGCTCCAAACGAGAAGCGAACGTTCTAAACCTTTTTGGATATACAGGGCTTGCCTCCCTGGCCGCCGCGGCAGCAGGAGCGAAAGTCACTCACGTGGACGCTTCGAAAAAATCCGTGGGGTGGGCGAGGGAGAACCAGACACTCTCGGGGTTGACGGACACCCCGATTCGCTGGATCGTGGACGACGCGTCGAAGTTCGTCCAGCGGGAGGCGCGGCGCGGCGCCCGGTACGATGGGATCATCCTCGACCCACCCAAGTTCGGACGAGGTCCCAAGGGTGAAGTTTGGGAAGTGTACAAATCCCTGCCCGGCCTGCTGGATACCTGCAGGGAGTGTCTGAGCTCCAACCCGCTATTTCTGGTGATAACCCTCTATGCGGTGCGCGCCTCGGCAATCCATGTGGCACAGGCGCTTGAGGAAGTAATGAAGGGATATGGGGGAACGATCGACAGCGGCGAGCTGGTCACACGTGAGCAGAGTGCGGGGAGATTGTTATCGCAGGCCGTCTACGCCCGTTGGGAACGCTAATCACACTTTATTTTTTGACTTAAATAGCCCTTCAAGTTCCATCAGCCATTCCAGCTCACGGTCCCAGCGTTTGCGCGGCGAGATCAGGAACAGCTTGTCGGGCCGGTCCCATTTGGGTCCGGGCGGACCGGATTCATCCTGGAGCAGGCTTTTCACCCCCCACAGTCCCTGATATTGCACCCAGCCCGGCTCTGGATTCAATACCACTTGTTTCCACTCTGTGAAGGATGGGAGGGCAACCTCTCGGTCCGAGAGCGTCCGCCGGAGATAGCTGCTAGAGATGCCGATCGGCTCATGGGCAGGGTCACCTTCATAACCGATGCGGAACCCATCGCCTGTAGCGATCTCCATCGGCAGGCTGACGAGGTAATGATCCGCCTCATCGCGGAGCCTGGCAAATGACTCTTCGGAGAGCGCGGTGGCGGGATGCATGGCAAGCTCATGCAGGGCGATCTGCCGGGCCCGCTGGCTGGGGTTGAACAGCAGGAACAGGAAATGGATCAGGCCGTCGATCCAGTAAATGAGACGCTGGACCAAGCCCTCGTGATACAGGCTTGCCGAGCGGATCACCTGCGGCTTGCTATAGTTGGCATGGGATCCGAGTGCCGTGTAAATCATGGGATGCGTGGTCTCTCTGCCCTGCTTATCCTTTACACACATCACGTTTTCCCATAATTCCAGCGCGCCGGAGCCATGCTGGGACAACAGAACGGCGTACGGCTCATCGTTCTTGAGATAAACCGCCACCATCTCCCAGTCGCCTTCGTGATGGTTGATCCCATTTGCCGCCAGGCGCCAGTCATTGAAGGCGTAAAAGAAATGGTATTGCAGGCTCTTCCAGCTGTTGCCTTCATCATCCTGCCTCTGGGTTACACGCCCATAGTAAACAGGCTGGGGATGCTCCTTCAGAACCTCCTGGTACAGGCGAAAGGCCTTATATGCCACAGTTTCGGTTGCATTCGATAACATGTCGAAGACGACACCCGGAGCTGCCGGAATGATGTTGTCAAAAATAAACTTCATCACACGGACAGACAAGTAAAATACGACGATCAGATAAATGGGAAGCAGGACCAGGTATTCCATCTGTACGCTGATAAAGTCATACGTGCGCAGAAAAAACCAGACGGGAATAGCTTCCAGGGTAAAGAAAAAAAGGGCAGCAAAAGCAGCCGGGAAGAAGCGCAGGCGGATCGGAGAAGCCCGGATATAGATAATGAAGGCAGCAACCAGAACCAGCAGGGCAGCGATCTCCACCCCGAACCAGCCAGACGTGAACCAGCCCGCGAGCAGGGCCGCCGCCGACAGGACGCCCCACCATACCCACACATCCGAGTCGATCAGGGGATCGTTTACGAAACGCAGAAAATATTCCCCGCTGTACAGTTTCCCGATTCGCGAGCTCAGTGGCTCATTTAGATGGGCTAATAATCCCACCACGCCCTGCGGCCCGCTGGCATGGATCGTACATTTTTCAAGGAAGGGCTCCACAGCCATGGGAAAAAAACGCTCGCTCTTCGCGAATCGCAGAACGGGCTCGTACTTTTTCAGCAATTCCGAGTCATTCATCAGGTAATGATAAAAACCCTAAAGGTACTTAAGACCTTTAGGGTTCCTATTGGAAGTACCCCAGCGCCACCCTCAGCCGCTCCTCCACCTCATCCGGCGTATCCTTGGGGATGGCCTGGATGGCGGTCTGCGCCTCGATCACGGAGTAGCCCAGGGCGGTCAGGGCCGCCAGAACTTCCCCATCCGTGTCGGACATGGAGGCCACCCTTGCCAGCGCGTCTGTCGGTTTAAGCTTGTCCTTGAGATGGAGAGCCATCTTCTGGGCGGTCTTTTTGCCAATGCCCGGGACGCGGCTCAGCACCTCGGCCTCATCGGCAAACACTGCCCGCTGGACGGCATCCAATGTCATTGTGGATAACACGGATAACGCCGCCTTCGGGCCCACCCCATCCACGCCAAGCAGGGTGTTGAACAATTCACGATCTGCCTGGGATTCAAAGCCATACAGGACCAGCGCATCTTCGCGAACGACCAGATGCGTATACAGCATCAGGGATTCGCCGGCCTTCATCTTCGTCCGCAGCGCCACAGGGACGAAGACGCGCAGTCCCACGCCGCCGACCTCGAGGATGATGGCATTGTCTTCGATCTGGGAAATTTCACCGCGTAATGTGGCTATCATGATTTGATTTTACCGTATTCAATGTAGAGAGGTTGCAGTGCAACGTCTCTACATTGAATTAATACCGTTTTGTATTCAAATGGGTGATCGCAACCGCCAGCGCATCGGCGGCATCGTCGGGCTTGGGAATGGAATCCAGCTGCAATAAGGCCCGGACCATTTCCTGCACCTGTCGTTTCTGGGCGCCTCCATAGCCGGCCACCGCTTGTTTGATCTCATTGGGTGTGTATTCGAACGGCTCGACTCCCGCCTGCTGCATGCATAACATGACCACCCCGCGCGCCTGTCCCACGGCAAGAGCAGTGGTTACGTTACGGGAAAAGAACAATTTTTCAACGGCGGCTGTATCGGGATGGTATTCCCTCAACAGACTTGATAGATCGTTGTAAAGTGTCTCCAGCCGGGCCGGCGCAGTGGCCTCCTTTGAAGTCAGGATCACGCCATATTTAACGGCCACCAGGCTCCCATCCGATTCGAGGCGGACGAGTCCGAAGCCTGTTGTAGCGGTGCCGGGGTCAATTCCTAACGCAAGGGTCATAGATTCATCACAAAGAACACAAACGGGCACGAAGGCTTTCCTTGATGTACCTTCGTGCCCATGCTGGTTTAAAAAGAATTATGCAGCTTCGAGAGCGGCGAGCGCCTCGTCGGAGACCTTCAGGTTTGAGTATACGTTCTGCACATCGTCAAGGTCTTCAATGGTTTCCAGGGCCTTGAGCACCTGGACCGTATCCTCGGCGCTCAGCTCCATCTCCTGTTTGGGAAGCATGCGCAGGCCTGCCTCTTCAGGCTGGACCTGGGCTTTGTGCAGCGCATCGGCAATGATCTTGAACGCTTCGACTGGAGCCGTGATCTCGATCGTGCCGTGCTCCTCCACCACGTCATTCGCACCGGCTTCGATACCGAGCTCGAAGGCCTGGTCATAATTCATGTCTTCAGAGGAAAAGGAGAAATAGGCCACCCGTTCGAACTGCCAGCCAACAGCGCCCAGCTCGGCCATGTTGCCGCCCATTTTGCTGAAGGCATGCCGCAGGTCAGAAACGGTGCGGTTGCGGTTGTCGGTCACCGTTTCGACCATGACTGCCACGCCGTGCGGTGCATAGCCTTCGTACATGATCTGCTCGAACGCAGCCGCATCCTTGTCTTCACCGGCGCCGCGGCGGATGGCGCGCTCGATGTTGTCCTTGGGCATGTTCTCGGACCGGGCCTTGTCCACGGCCAGGCGCAGGCGGAAATTGGAATCGGGATCGCTGCCGCCTTCGCGCGCAGCCAGCACAAGCTCACGGGTAAGACGCGTAAAAATGGCGCCGCGCTTGGCATCGGCTGCCCCTTTTTTACGCTTGATGGTGGACCACTTGGAATGACCTGACATGTCTTTCTCCTTCAGTAAAAGCACTTTCGTGCGACATTTGGCGATTAGCCTGAAAATTATACCATTCCGTTATTTGACGAAAAAGCCCAGTCCCATCGCCTGCGGACCGGCGTGGACGACGATGGCCGGCGGCAATTGATAGACCGGGATCTCAGCAACTGCGATGTTTGCCTTCAGCTCCTGGACGAGAGCTTCGGCTTCCTTCTCCGCCGCGACCTGGAGGACACATAAATGAGCATCGTCCCTTCCCTGGCACTGTTCCACGGCCAGCTCCACGAGACGGGCCAGTGCTCGTTTCTTCGTCCGCTGCTGTTCGAACGGCTCCACCTGCCCATTTTTGACCTGTAAGATCGGCTTGATCGCAAGCAGCTCGGCGAGCAGCTTCTTCGCCCCGCCGATTCGGCCGCCCCTGGCCAGGTATTCCAGCGTATCGACGACAAAGTACAGTCGTCCGCAGGGGATCATGGCGGTCAATTTTGCGACGATCTCATCGGCGCATTTTCCAGCCTTTGCCATTTCATCCGCAACCAGGACCAGCGAGGCCAGGTTGCAGGAAATCGTCTGTGTATCGACCACGCGGATATCCACACCCGGGAAGTCCTGAGCAGCCGTCTGCGCCGAGCGGACCGTTCCACTGGCCTTGCCGGTTGGCGCGACAACGATCACACTCTCCCCTTTTTGTCGCGCTTGTTCGAATACCGGGAAGTATAAGGAAGGCTCCGGTGCGGCCGTTTTCGGTAAAGTGGAAGAAGCCTTCAGTTTCTGCAAAAATACGGCTGTATCGAAATCTTTATCATCGTGATAGGACTCCTCCTCGAACATGACAATTTGAGGGATCACGGGAATTCCACGTTCTTCAAAAATTCCAAGCGGCAGTCCGCAGGTGGTATCGGCGACAATGATGGCCATGGCCTGTTCTCCGGCCGTAATTGTAGCCAATCCCCTGCTATAAATTAACTGCCAAACGAACTCAAATTTGTATTACAAAGCGCGCCAATACGTTCGATGCATCTTGTAGAAATCGATGCCAAAATTCTCCAGCTCACGCTGCATATTCTCGTTTTCAAGGCCGATCTGCACGACTTCGGCATGTTTATAGCGGGGGTTATCCGTCACAGACTTGAACATCTCGCTGTATAGGATAGCTGTCCCGCCCGAGCCCCGGTATTCGGGCAGCAGGCCAGCACCGTTGATATTGATCCACTCTGTTCGGCGGAGTTCGAGGAGCAGTGTCAGCCAGCCGAACGGGAACAAGCGCCCGCCTGTTCTCTGCAGGGCGGCCGATACATCAGGGTAGGCAAGCAAAAACCCAACCGGTTTTTCCCCTTTCATAACCAGCTTGACCAATTTGGGGTTTGCCAGCCAAAGCAGCTGGCTGGCCATTGAGTTCACTTCCTCCTCTGTGAGAGGTGTCCCGCCTTCCGTTCCGCCCAGGGAATCGTTGTACAGTGTTTTCAGGTGAGAAACAAGCGGCCTCAGGTCTCTGCGAGACTTGCAGTGCAGGATATGGAGTCCGCGACGCTGGGCGAGTCGCCTGGCAAGCTGGTGGATCCGTTCTGGGAACTGGATCTCCGTGCCGATGTATCCCGATACGGTTTCGCCTTCGCGGACAAACCCCTGTGCCTCGACCAGATCTACATAGTAGGATGGATTGTAAGGCAGCCCGAAGGCAGGCCGGTGCTCGAATCCACGGACCAGCATGCCCAGGCCATCCATGGGAGTAAAGCCTTTAGGACCGGCGATCCTGTTCAACCCCTGCGACCGTGCCCAGGCGAAGCCTTCTTCGAACAACGCATTTGCCGCCGGATGGTTCTCGCACTCGAACAAATAAAAGAAGGCAGTCCGGGTCTTGTTGTATTCGTTGTAGCGGCGGTTATTGAGAACGGCAAGACGGCCTATGGGACGTGTCCCATCGTAGGCCAGGAGAAACAGGGCTTGTGAATGTTTATAAAACGGGAAGCGCTTCGGGTTCAGTCGGAACCGTTCGTCCCGCTGTAATGGCGGCACCCAATGCGGGATATCTCTGTAGATGGCAAACGGCAGGTGCAGAAAATCAAACACCTGTTGTTTGTTGTTGAGATCGAGTGGAAGGACTTTCATTGAAAGTAAGCCGGACTGCCCCACGGGGATGCTTCGTGACCCGTTCGGCCTACAGGGATTCTGCCCGGTGCGCCATCTGTGCGCGCAGCGTACTTGTATCGTGATCGATCGTAAAGAGCGCGCCGAGATAGAGAAAAAAACAGATCATCCAGGCGCTGACACAAAGCACGATGATCGTATTGGTCAATCCCAGGGAAGAGGATGCCAGCAGACCTGTCACCGCAGGGGCGAACGCTGCACCCGTATTTTCCACAAAATATTCAACGGACTGAGCAGTGCTGCGCACTTCCGGGACGGTCACATCATAGACGGTCGCGATGACATTGGCCGAGGAGAGAGGCATAAAGACCGCGGTGAGGCACATGAAAATGAAGAATTGTGTCCGGTTTCCGACGGGCGTCGTCATGGCCAGGTAGAGAAAGATCGCACCCATCAGGACACCGATGCTAGAGATGATGATTCGGCCCTTGTTGGTCCGTTTGAAAAGAGCGTCGCCGACCGATCCACCGATAAAGTAACCAGATGCCAAGACCAGGATCACGGGCGCCATGGTTATCAGGACCGAATTATTATCATATCCACGTTCGGTCATCAGGTAACCAAAGAAAAAGTATACGATGACATTCCAGGGAAACTGTCCGGCAAACCCCTGTGCAAAGATGAACCACATGGTTTTCTTTTTGAAAATTTCCCGCACTTCCTTCCAGGAGAAATGGAAGTGTTCAAGTTTCTCCGCCTCCATGCCTTCGAACTCCGGCTCCGCTTTGCCGCGCGGCATTTCCCGGACGCCAAAATAGATGAAGGCCGCGATCACAAGACCCAGAGAGCCGGTGATGTAAAACACAGAACGCCATCCACCGATCAGTGGAGCAACCAGTAATGCCAGGATCATGCCGATGAGATATCCGATAGGCTGGGCAAGCTGCAAGATCCCATACACTTTGCCGCGCAGGGTGGGGCCAAAGTAATCGGCGATCAGGGTAAACAGGCCGGGATAGGAGGAATCGTCCACCCCTGTGGAGGCACGGGTAGCGATGAAGGCAGGATACGTACGAACAACAGAGCTTAACCAGGTGGTCAACCCCCAGACCAGGGAGGCCAGGGCGAGCAGCTTGGCGCGGGCGTAATGGTCGTAGAGATATCCCCAGATCGGGTACAGGATCGTGGCAACGATCAACGCGCCGGTATTGATAAATCCCCATTCCCGGTTGCCAATTCCGAACGTCTCACTGATGGGCACCTGCAGCGAGCCGATCATCAGCTTGTCGGTCTGGTGCAGGAGCATAAAGAAGAAAAACACCCCGACGACGAACCAGCGGTAACGCGAATGTTCCTTGGACATGATGGCCTCAGAGAGAAGGATTTATTCGAGTATGCAGTTTTAGGAGAGATATGTCAAGTGCCAGGCGGCAGTTGTGAAGGGGATGGTTCAGCCTTCCAGCGAGTCGTCGGCGATGATCTCGCGGGCCAGCCGCTGCAGTTCAGTGGAGTCCTTGACCTTCGCCGCTTCGAAATACTGGGTCAGCAGCTCGAGCGGACTCAGGCTGCTGACAGTTTGTCCCTCGGGGATACGGACGCGCGCTTCGCTCTTCGGCCGCTTCACCAGGTGGAACTCGAAACAGCACTCGGTGTATTTGCGCAGGACGTTCTCATCGATCAGCACATCCAGCTCGCGCGGATATTCCACTGTCAGCCGGACGATAGCGTCCATCATATCCTTTTGCCTGGGCATATTGAACGTGAGGA
>DATAKV010000651.1:0-2212 GCA_036261375.1 Anaerolineales bacterium | reverse complement strand
TCGATGTACATCGACTCCTTGACCTGCATAAATGTCGAGCGGTAGGCGATGATCGACCCCGTAAAGATGCTCAACAGGATCGTGGCGCTGAGAATGACCCAGATGCTGCGCGAATAGAACGTGCCGATCATGATCAGGATGGATAGAAACGGCAGGACGATGTTGACCTCGGTAATGCGCTGGATGAGTTGATCGACCCAGCCGCCATACCAGGTCCCGACCGCGGCGATAACCATGGTCAGTACCGAGGTGCCGAGCGCTGCCAGCAGGCCAAATGCCAGTGCAACAGGCGTCCCCCACAGCAATGGCACCATCAGGTCACGGCGCTGCTGGTCGGTCCCGGCCAGACCAAAGACTTGTCCGTGGAAGACGAATTCCACATCCATGTTCGATTCGGGTTCGAATGTTACGCCGGAGAGCAGGAGCTGGTATTCACCCTTTACGATCCGTCCTGTCTCGGGGTCAGTGAAAAGAGATGAAATGACATTATCCGTCCGCAGCTTGGTTTTCAATTTCTCATCCTGGGCAAAGCGATACGTCTGCTTTTGGCTCACGGCCAGGTTGGCGATACGGATCGTCCGCCCATCCGGGGTCAGCCATTCGGCAGAGATGAAGGGCTGTTTCTGCTCATAGTTCGAGGATATGTAGAGGATGAGATCCTGGGGCAGATAATCCGAATTGAAAGTGAAAGCATAGGTTGCATCCATTGTCGAGGTGCCTTCTGCGCCGGGGGTCACTTCCTTGGGAATGCTGCCATCCTGGGTCTTTACGGAAAAGGATTCGGCATATTTCTTCGACGAAAAGAGATTGATCCAGGCCGGCGCAGCGAACTTGGGATTCTGGTACCAGACATCCTCGCCCCCGCGCCACATGCGGATCGCCTCGCCGTAGGGAATGGTGACGACGGCATATATGGCTATGAAAACCAGCCCAAGGATCACCAGCAGTCCCACCACCGCGGAAGGGTACTTCAAGAGGGTACTCAGGGAATTTCGCAGGGCTTTCATATTATTTGCCGCCCACCTTGACGCGCGGATCGACCAGCGCGTAGACGAAATCAAGCATAAACACCGTCATGGCCAGCAGATAGGCATAGATGATCGTGGAGCCAACGATCACGGGAATATCGTACAGACCGATCGCCTGGTAGAGAGTCCGTCCCAGGCCAGGCCACAGGAACACGGTCTCGGTGATCGTGGCGCCGGTCCACAGCGAGATGATGAGCAGGGCGAAGTTCGTGATGATGTTGGGCAGCGTGGGACGCAGGATGTAGCGTCGCTCTACATCGCGTGAGGGAAGGCCCTTGGCTTTGGCCATCTCCACGTAATCTTCACTGGAATAGATCAGGAAAAATGTTCGGTAGTTATAAATGCTGAGGAAGAACGAGCTGATCACCAGCGAGGTCGCCGGCAGGATCATGTGCTTCAGCAGGCTCAACCCGTAATCGACCGGGTTCGAGGGCGGTGGCGAATCCACCATTCCGCCAAAGGGAAGAATCTTAAATACTGCCGCAAAGATCAGGATCAAAAAGATGCCGTAGAACCAGGGTGGGACGGCGGAGGTCGGCGAAAATGCCACCACCAGCTTGTCCCAGAAGCTGCCATACCTTCGGGAGATGTTTAAAGCAAGCAGAACGCTCGAAAAGAATAGAAAGAGCTGCGATGTGCCCATAAGCAGCAGGGTGGGAGGCAGCCGTTCCAGCAGGATCAGGCGGACCGTCTTCGAACCGCTGTCACTGGTCATATTCTTCGCTCGGCCCAGCTGGAGAGTCAACGCGTTCGACAGGTAGCGGAAGTTCCGTACGGCGATGGGTACGTTCAAGCCCACACGGTCCTCCTCGGCCGCGATCGTATCTCGAATCAGCTTGGCCCGGACTTCCGGATCCATCTGGCGCGCAGATGGACTGTTGGCGATGGTCTGGGTGACACGGTCCCGAATCTCGCCCCGCATGATCGTGTCTACATAGCCGCCCATATTGGCGATCATGATCGTCAGATACACGCTGATGGTCACAGTCACCGCCAGGGTCAGGATGCGGGTGAGTGCATAGCGTGCAACACGCGCAATTGCGCTGCTGCCTGCCCGCCTACTTGCTTCCACATTCCCAGATGGAGTACTTGTTACAACTGCCATGGTTCCTCGCAATCTAAGGGATGGAGGTGAGGGGCTGCCTCACCTCCATCCTTTTCAAACCAAACGGGTCTTACGGGAT
>DATAKV010000632.1:0-10835 GCA_036261375.1 Anaerolineales bacterium | reverse complement strand
ACCGAGTTTGCGATCCAGAATGCGGACATGGGCCGAAGCCAGGAGAGTAGGACGGTACGTCACGCCCTCGATCATGACCTCGGCAGGCATGGTCCGGCCCGCGGCAGAGAAGGCTTCCGGCAGGCTGTAATTCTGCGGCAGGAAGTACTCCTTGATCCAGGCAGGGATGGGCGGCTTGGTGATGCTCCCATCCACGGGGGTTTGGGGCTGTGCCGGGCGCGGCAGCGGCGCGGCAGCCATGACCGTGGTCGGTTCGAGTGCCCGCGCCGAGCTGGCCGAGGAATCTACAGTGGAGGATGGCATGGTCATGGAAACAGGCTTGCTGGGTGCCGTGTCACCGGGGTCCTGAGCGGGAGCCGGGGCGGTGGCTCCGGCCAGCCGGTTCAGTGCGGGGATCTGGGCCCGCATGAGAGGCCCCGCCAGGAAGTTCATCGCCCAGCGCGTCTGGAACAGTTGGGGCTGTTTGGCATGCACAGTGTGCAGAATGAATACGCGTTTACCAAGGCTGGAGATCAATTTATCGAAATCGGCCCGCGGCAGGCCGCCCGCCGCGCTTTCCAAGCCGTCGAGCAGGCGGTTCTTGTCCTGTTCGGTCTGCAGCTTGCCGATGAACCAGGTACCGGCATTCGAGAGGGCTTTGTAATCCACGTCGACGGGGTTCTGGGTGGCAAGCAGCAGTCCAAGTCCAAAGGCGCGAGCACTTTTCAACATGCGCAGGAGAGGCTGCTTGGAAGGCGGGTTTCGCTGCGGCGGCAGGTACCCGTAGATCTCATCCATGTACAGCAGCGCCCGCAGGGAGGTCGCGCCACTCTGGGTCCTCATCCAGGACTCGACGGCGGAGAGCAAAAGCGTGACGAAGAACATCCGCTCCGAATCGGCCAGGTGAGCAAGATAAAAAATACTATGACGCGGCCGGTTGTCGGCGGTGAACAGCATCGACTTGATATCGAGCGCCTGACCTTCCCGCCAGACTTCGAAGGCGGGCGCGGCGAGGATATTGTTCAAGGCCATCGCCAGGTCCATGCGTTCCTTGGCCGGGAAAAAAGTATCCACCGGGAACGCGCCCAGTTTATCGAACGGCGGCGTCTGCGTCTGCAGGATCAGCTCGGTCAGCTCCACATCCTTGCCCTGGCTCCAGGAGCTCTCGAAAATAGTGGCCAGCAGGATGTGCTCGCGTGAGCGTATCGGATCGATATCCTCGTATCCCACCAGCCCGAGCAGGGCGGTGACAGTGCTGGCAATCTTTTCGCGCAGCGCCTCGCGGTTATCCCTCCAGGCCAGGGCCGGTGCAGAGAGAGACGACAACACGCTGACGGGGATGCCCGAATCGGAGCCGGGTGTATACACGGCAAACTGGGCAGCGTTCTTCAGCGCCAGCACCCGCTCTGCGGTGATGCCCCACTCCTGCAGCCCCTCCCGCCAGGAACCGGAGGCATCCACCGCCAGCTGGTCGAGAGTCTTACCGGCGCGGCGCGCCATCTCAGGGTCGATCCACGGCTGGAAGTCCTGCGGCGCAAGATCAGGAAAATGCAGAACCAGGTTTGTGAGGTCCCCCTTCGGATCGATGATGATCGCAGGGATGCCTGCCAGCGCCGCTTCCTCGAGCAGGCTGATACACAGGCCGGTCTTGCCCGAGCCGGTCATGCCGGTCACGACGGCATGGGTGGTCAGGTCGGCCGGATCGTAGTAAACGGATTCAGTTGTCGGGGTCTTGGCAATGGGATCGTAGGCGCGTCCGAGATAAAAGCGTGAGTCGGTCATCGATCTCTCCTAAACATGCCGCCTTGTACCCAAGGAAATGGACCCAAGCCTTTACAAGGCGTAGCATTCGACAAGTGGAATTAGAACGAACGTGCTAGGCACCAAATGTACTCTATTTTCAGGCAACTTACAAGGAAGAACCTGGAATAAAACATCCTGCAGGTTTTATGGTCCGCAGGATGTTGAGGTTCAGCCAGGAAGTCGTCGATCAATCATCGTCCCCGCTGTTATCGTTGTTGTCGTCGTCATTGTTGTCATGATCATTGTTATTATCGTTATCATTATTTCCACTGTTGTCGTTGTCATTCTCTTGATCGTCGTCATCGTTGTCATTGCGGTTGTCATCGTCATCGTTTTCATCCGAATTCGAGCCGCCATCCCGAAATTCGATCTTCGTCACGATGAAGAGACCGCTGGCATCGTAATAACCTTCTACTCTTACAGTGGCTCCTGTCCTCGGAGTTCCCTTGATCTCGGCGCCGGAGATGTTCATCGGCTGCCCGTTGACAACCACGAGGGTCCCACTGAGGGAATCGACGACGCCATCCAAAGATACTTTTTCGGAGGAGGCGGCCGGCCGCGGCGTGCCAGCACTTCCAGGGCCTGAGGAGTCGTCGTCTGAGTCATGCTCCTCGGATCCGTTCTCATTCCCGGATAATTCCGATTCATTCTCCAGCGAGTCATCCTCGTCCACGACCGGCAGCGGTGTGCCCTCGGAGAGGCGTTCCACGCGCTCTGCCAATACCGTTCCATCGGCCTGTGTCACGCCGCGCACGCGCACCGCGTCGCCCGGCAGAATGGGATCGTCACGCAGATCGGTCCCGGCCGAGATCACCACCGGGACCTTCGAAACCAGCCATAGGTCCCCGTTCTGGCGGGTCACTGTTCCCGCAAAATCCACCTTTGCAAGCCGTCCTTCGGCAAACAGTTCGTACAGTTCCTCCAGACGCTCGTTCTCGTGCTCCACCTCCAGCAACTGGCGGGCTTGCATGTTGAATGTGAACAGCACCAAAATATCCTCCCAGGTCCGTTTGACTGGGTAGAGGTTGTCGCCAGGGAGAGTCGTTGTGGCAGCACGGACCAGGTTGGTGCTGCTGACGAACAGTGCCACAATGACGGCCAGTGACACGAGTGTCCGCCGCAGAGGAACAGACCACAGCCGGCGGGATGTCTGCGCTTTTGCCTCGCGAATCTGTGCCGCCTGCTGCAAAACCCTGGACCGGCCCCGGCGCAGCACGTCTGGGGTGGGACCGCCGGCTGCCATGTTTCGCGCTTCCACAGAGGTTTCGAGGATCGGACGCAACTCGTCCGCCAGGTCCGGGTAGAGGCGCAGGACCGTCTCGAGGTCGGCGCCTTTTTCGATCTCCTGCAAACAAATTTCTAAAGCATCATAGACATTATTCATAATTCACCTCCCCGATCTGGCGCTGCAGCGAAGCCAGCGCGCGGAATTGGAGAGCTTTTACAGCATTTACATTTTTATCCAGGAATACAGCTGTCTCTTCTACGGAATATCCCTGCCCGAACCGCAGGGCAAGCACGTGCTGCTGTTCGCTCGTTAAGTGGGCCATGGCTTTTTGCACCAGGCGTTGTTTTTCGCGTGCATCGATCTCTGAGTGGACACTGGGTCCACCGTCAGGCATGGCCTCGGAGAGAGCTTCCACGGGGCGGCGGTAGCTGCGCCGGAAATGGTCGTTGACCGCATTCGACGCCGTAGCGATCAGCCAGGCCCGCAGGTTGGTCTGGGGTCCCTGTTTTTTTTGGGACGCCTCCATCAGGCGCACAAAGATATCACTGGCAATATCTTCTGCCAGGGTATCGTCGCCAAGTCGATAGCGGACATACCGATATACTTCGGGGAAGTATTGATCGTAAACGGCCCCAATGGCCTGGGAATCGAGGTTTCGCAGTCCCTCGAGTGCACTCTGTTCGTTGAACTCGGTCATGATATACGCGGCCCCCCGCGTGGGAGTGGTAGCTGAAAAATGGGTCTCTTTCACGTTGAGTATATCATTCCGGTGACCAGGTTTTCGGGCCCATAGATCGTTGCAGAAGGTTGATTGCGGAGCGCTCATATTCCATGTATCTAATGAACAGTCGCTCCTGCGGCGAAAAAGTTACGGGTAACAAAAACCTCCCACATGTTGTGGGAGGCCGGGAAGAGAAATTTTTAATGATCAGGCAGAGGGATTATCCAGCCGTACGCCATGACCGCGCACGGTGGAGATGTACTGGTGGGTCGGGTCGAGAGCTGCCAGCCGGTCACGCAGGCGGCGGATCAGGGCATCGAGCGCCTGGTCGGAGACCCCGGCGGCCTGTTCATCCCCCCAGACCGTGGCAACTAGCTCCGGCCGGCTGACGACCTGTCCCTGGCTCTCGTACAGCATCCAGAGCATTTTGAACTGCTGGGCAGAGAGCGGTGGGACGAGCTGCTGCTGGTTGACCCACACCCGCCGGGATTTCTGGTCCATCATCAGGCGTCCCGGGTGGGCAGATCCCTCCAGCAGGGGCATGGTTGCATCTGAGGTGAGGAACAGAAACTGCTGAGCGAGCGCCACCGACACCAGGTCACCATCCTGCAGGACAACCGGACCCGTCAGTGGCATGCCGTTATGATGGGTTCCGTTCTTGCTGCCCAGATCCTCTAAAATGACACCCTCCGGAGTGGGCGTGATGCGGGCATGATAGCGTGAGATCTGGCGGTCGGCCACCACCACATCACATGTGGCTTCGCGCCCCAAAACAATTGTTTGACTGACCTGCCAGCGCTGACCTTTTAAGGGTCCCTCCTGGGCGACCAGCAATGGATATTCTTCCAACGTCTTATTCATGAAGGTCTCATGTAGAAGTGTTATCAAGTTGAAGTCAACGGAGTCGATTATAATACTATAGCATAAACATGTATTTCTGTGCAGGACTACGCCGAAATAATTCTGCATTGAAGTATGCCCAGAAAGAAAAAGGAGAAGAGTGCTCCCACCCCTTAAGAGCGGGGAGGTATTGCGCGGCCGCTACAAGATCCGCGAACGCATTGGCCAGGGAGGCATGGGATCCATCTACCTTGCGGACGATATGCGTCTCAAGGGGCGCCAGTGTGCGTTGAAGGAAGTTGAATACGACCGCGCTCTCCCGGAAAACATCCGAGAGGAAGCCCGCGACCAGTTCCTGCGCGAGGCAACTGTACTCGCGCGTCTCGATCACCCTAACCTGCCGAAAGTCTCCGATTTCTTCTCGAACGGTCCCCGCGATTACCTGGTCATGGACTATGTCCCTGGCAAGGATCTGCGTCTCCTCCTGCTGGAAGCCCGCCGCAATAAGACCTTCCTGTCGGAGCAGGATGTGCTTTCCTGGGGCGAACAGCTCGCCAATGCCCTGTCCTTCCTCCATATACAGGAGCCTCCCATCGTTCACCGGGATATCAAGCCCAGCAATCTTAAGCTTATGCCGAACGGCCTGATCAAACTTGTGGATTTCGGGCTGGTCAAGATCCTGGCACCGGAGGAGGTCACCATTACGATCATACAGGGCCAGGGGACTGCGTTGTATACCCCGCTTGAACAATATGGCGGGAGTGATGTCCATACGGATATTCGCTCGGATATCTATTCCTTCGGTGCGACCCTTTATCACCTGCTCACCAACGAGTCCCCCGCCGATGCACGCAAGCGCTTCCTGCACCCCCAGAGCCTGGTCCCCCTGCGGCAGATCAACCCCGAAGTTTCGCCGCGCACCGAGAGGGCGGTATTATGGGCCATGTCACTGCATCCGGATGAACGACCTTCCACGATCGACGAATTCCGCGAGGCATTGTTGGGATACCGTGAAACCCCCGCCATGCCTCTCTCCATCCGTCGCAGCCAGCCGGCTCCATTTGTCGACTACTTTAGCAATCCGCCGGAGGCCACTCTGGCGTGGAGCGCGGCCGTCCTTCTCCTGATCAGCCTGCTCGCGACTCTGGTTCGCTGACCCAGCGCATCCAGATCCAGGCAGCCATAAGACCCGCGATCTGACCCAAAAAAGTCAGCAGCAGTACGCCGAAGGCGCCCCCTTCCAGGGCGATCCACTCTGCTGCACCTGGAAAATCCAGCGCCAGATAGTTATATCCCAACAGTCCTCCAACAAATACACATAATGCCCAGCGTAATCCCCAGCGCATGGAAAAAATCCTGCTGGCTGCCCAGAAGGTCAACAAAGCCCCACCGAAGAGCGAGATCAAAACCAGCAGCCAGACGCCAATGCGTGGATGGCCATCCGGGGAAATAAGATCGTTTTCTGGAACGGGAGTGAGAGTCGGGGTGACTGGAGTGGGTGTCACACTCACCTCGGGTACAACGATCGTGACAGCCGCGCCCACATCCGAGGCATCGAACTGAAGTACATTGGAAATGACTGCCGGCTCGCTTGCCGCGCTGATCTCCACTTTGCCAGGTTTGTCGATCGCAAAGGAGGCACGCGCAATGCCGTCGACTGTGGTGGCATCGACTTGATTCAGGATGCCTCCGCTCTCTTCGCGCGTAGACATGGTGAAGCGCACCGGGGTATTATCCGGGACAATGTGCTGGTTCTGGTCATAGATCGGACCGGCCTGAACTTCGATCGTATCGCCGAGGCGATACAGCGGGATTGGGGTCGGCTCTACCGTGACCGGTGTCAAATCCAGCGTGGGTGTCAGTGAAATATCTTCTCCGGCGAGGGCCAGCGGAATGACCTGGGATGGGTCCGGAGAGGTGACGCTGATAATGCTATATTCCATCGCAGGGATGGATACCGGCGAGTCGCCCATGGCTTCGACCTGCTGGAACAACAGGCGGGCGGCCATCTCGAGAAAGGCCGGCTGCTTGCTGTACAGAGCGTAATATGCGTCCAGATTGGAAATATCGGTTGGATCCAGATAATAAGGAGCCGTAAACGAGAACAGGATCACATTCTTATTACGAACGAGGTTCGGGCGTTCTGAGAAAAATCGGCGCAGCACAGGGATCTGGCCGCGGCTGACGTCGGTCAATGAGATGACGACCCAGTTTGCACGCTCGAGCGCCGGTTCGATATTCTCCTCCGATTCGCCGTTCAGCATCAGTTCCAGTTCCGTCAAGGGGAAGGAATTTAATCGGCTTGCAAAGATCTGTCCGCTTCCGGTAGAGCCGTACAGTCGCAGCACCATTTCCTGGAAGGCGAATGTCGAAAAGGACTCCTGCGGCACACACAGACGGCATTGCTGGTACGTCTGAGTATCGGTTAAAAAGACAATTCGGTCGTTCTGGGTGGGAGGAGCCGGCAGCAGGGTGTTCAGCTCCTGGGGATCCGGGTTGATCAGGGTTGCAGCATTGCGGGCCACTTCGAACACTACCTGGCGGGAGGCCTCAAGGGTTGCCAGCCGTTCAGGCGGGCTCAGCACATTGGACACAGTGAACAGGTCGTACATCCCAAACTTTTGAGCCAGGATCCGGGCAACGGCCGCGTCCACCAATTGTGCAAACGCCGGATCGCTGTTGTATTCCTGGGTAAAGAAATCCAGAATACGGACCGTCGCCGTGTAAGTATCGTCCTCCGCTTCATCTGAGGCAATATTTCCCAGATAAAGAAGATCGTTCCCGGCCAGGAATGCGTCACGCGCCACCAGCCGCGGCAGGAAGCTCTCGCCTCCCTGTGAATAAAAATCTCGCACCGCCTGGCTTCCCAGGGCATCGCTGACCATCAGGCCGCCATTCTCTCGCCAGGTCGCCAGTTCGGGGAGCGCAAGAATTGCAGAGAGGGCCGAGGCATCGAAACTGACCGGCCGGGTGGTCGCCCGGATATTCCCCTGGAATCCCTGATAACGGATATGGGATACCAGCAGTCCGTTTACATTGCTTTCCGGTTCGACCGAGGTTGTAACCGCGAAGAACGGGGGCAGCTCGATCTGCTGCAGTTGCTCCAGCGACTTGCGGACGGTTGCTACTTCATCTTCCGGCGAACGGTCGGAGCTGCCGCGGCCCGGGAAATGTTTGGCGATCACGACCATCCGCGATTCGCTGCCGGTATGCAGCCCAGAGATGTATGCCTTCCCCATCTCACCCACCCAGAACGGGTCACCTCCGAAAACACGCGTGCCCAGGTCAATCTGCGCCGAGGGATTGGGCGACTCAACGACATCCAGTGAGGGGCCAAGGAATAAATTGAAGCCCAGGGCACTCAACTCGCGGCCCAGTACGGAACCGACCACCTGCGCAAGCGACGGGTTCCATGTTGCACCGATCGCCATCGCATCCGGAAGTGGAGTCATGCCGCTCAGGATCTGGTCATAGGGCACCCCGTCCCCTTCCTGTGAAATACCGACGAACAATGGGACATAGATCACCGGGCCTGCCTGGTTGTTCGAATCGGGTCCAGTGGTTTCCAGGTTGACCCGGGCCTCGATGCTTTGCAGTGCATTGACCAGCTGGTTGGCCCCGGCGATCGTATCGGGTTCCCCTACGAAATTATCGTTCTCTGCAAGTAAAATGACCCCGCCAACGTGGTGGTTGGCGATCAAATCGTAGATCTGCGATCCGGGATCGGTATTCGTTCCCTGGAACGTTACCAGGAACAATTGTCCTACCCGTTCCTCGGGCGTCATCGAGGCGAGCACCGCCTGGACCTTGGAGGACTGGTACGATTCTTCGGCACGCGCCGGGGCGGGTCCGCGCAGCGAGACGATAACGGTCAACAACAGCACGAAACGGAGCAACAGCTTCATTTCGATCCTGCTCTCACTTTCAATGCCAGCTTGGGATCATCGGTAAATATCCCGTCTACACCCCAATCGAAGAGGCGGCGCATATCCGCCTCCTCGTTCACCGTCCAGACATGGATGCGCCGGTTCAGGCGATGGACCCGCACCGCCTGCTGGTGGGTCATATCCTGCAGATAGGGATGGAGCGCGTCATATTTTCCAAAAACAAAGCCGAACGAGCGGGCCCAGACGCCCAGGAGGCCGTTCAGCGCCAGCAGTCCGCGCGGTACGTCAGGTAGATAACTGCGCGCCTTTGATAAATTCGAGCCAAGAAAGGAGGAGAACAGCACGCGCTTTTGCAGGTTATGCTTTTTGACAAGCATACAGACCGTTTCCACCAGGGTGTCGCGCGGCGTGTTGTAATTGGTCAGTTCGACGTTAATAAAGGTTCGCTTTCCGACGGTTTCGAATACTTCATCGAGAGCAGGGATTTTTTCTCCGGCAAACGCTTCTGAGAAATAGCTGCCTGCGTCCAGTTTCTTCAAGTCTGCGAATGAGAGGTCTTTGACCCGGCCTTTTCCATTCGTTGTGCGCTCCACGGTGGAATCGTGGATGACGACCACGTGTCCATCGGCCGAGAGCTTCACGTCCAGCTCGATGGCATCCGCCTGCTGGGCCAGCGCCAGCTCGAACGCAGCCAGGGTGTTTTCCGGTGCGTGAGCAGATGCACCGCGATGAGCAAAGATGACAGGTTGGGGCAGAGAGTCGAGTGTCATAAAAAAACGGATCACGCATTACCATCCGCGATGCGTAATCCGTACTGCTTAATATAACACGAGCTAAATATCAACGAAATAGGCAAGCGCGGCGCGGTCTAACAGGTCGCGGGACATGGTTGGCGGAATCGCCAGGTAGCTGGAAATATCCAGGATCTGGTCGCACAGGTCGCGGGGATGCGAGGCGCGCAGCTTGCGATTGCGCTTGATATACCATTCCTGAAGGAGATAGGCCAGTCCCTGGTCGCTGTATTCCACCTTTTTATCGGCCGCGACCCGCTTGAAGATCTCGCGATATTCCTCGTAGGAGGGATCGCCGATCTCGATCTTGTGCCGCAGGCGGCGCAGGAAGGCCTCGTCGACGAGATCTTTCGGAGGCAGGTTGGTAGAGAATACGATCAGCACGTCAAAGGGGACTTCCACCTTACGCCCGTTGTGAAGTGTAAGGAAGTCGACGCGGTTTTCGAGTGGCACGATCCAGCGGTTTAGCAGGTCACGCGGGCGGACCTGCTGGCGGCCGAAGTCGTCGATCAGCAGGATCCCGCCATTGGCTTTGACCTGGAAGGGCGCTTCGTAGAATTTATGGACTTCATCATAGACAAGGTCCAGGCCTTCGAGGGTCAGCTCACCCCCGACGACGATGAACGGGCGTCGGATCTTCACCCAGCGCGGGTCGCGGCGCTGGCTGGTGCGCAGGTTGCCTGTACCGCCGTTCCCGGAGGGAGTCTCCGCATCCGGGGCAAGCTTGTGGCTGACCTGGTCGTAGACCTTGATCACCTGGCCGTCGAGATATAGGGCATAGGGGATGTACATGGCCTGGGTCAATACCAGGTTACCGAAGGCGCGGGCGACACTTGTTTTGCCATTGCCGGGAGGTCCATACATGAAAATGGAGGTGCCCGAGTTGAGCGCCGGTCCGAGCCGCTGGAATGTCGATTCCGACAGCACAAGCTGAGAGAGAAGCTGGCGCATCGTCCGCGAGGTAACCGACATACGCCCGGTCTTCTGGCGGCGGATGGCCTCGTTGTAGACCTCGAACGGGACCGGTGCCGGGCCGGCATACTGGCTGCGCTCCAGTGCTTCGCGCGCCCGGGTGATGCCTGCACCGGTGATGCCATAGGTATAGGCACCCTCGCCAAGCCCGCCCTGCGATGACTTGACTTCGATCGATTTTTCTCGTTTTAATGCTTCAAGAATGAGGTCGGTAATACCTGCAAAGGGCAGGGCGATCAATTCGGCGATCTTGAACCCGCTCATATATCCCTGGGAATACAGGATCTTGAGGGCCAGGTCCTGCAACCATAGCGAGGAAAGACCCGTGTCTTCGACAGTATTGATTGGCGGTGGTGAAAATAAAGCGGCTGGAGCGGCGGCTGCCGGTCTTCCAAGGGGATTGGACATAACACCTCCCAAATGGGATGCTTTTTGATTGATTTCCGTGAGTGTAGGCGAATTATACTTCTTCTTGCTGCAATCCCCTCGCTCACTTGATTACATCTCCATAAAAATTTGTTACGGCCCTGTAAAAATCTCGAATATAATCGGCCGCATGAACCTATCCGTCGTAATTCCTGTATACAATGAGGTGAGCAATATCAGAGAGATCC
>DATAKV010000631.1:0-1615 GCA_036261375.1 Anaerolineales bacterium | reverse complement strand
TGGTCAGGATCTCCTGCTCGCTGTGAGCATAAGAGCGGTTGCCCTTGCGGCCCACGTAGCAGCAAAAATACTTCTGGGAATAACCGGGATAGGGAAACTCTTTTCCGGCGACGATGCTGGCCCAGGCGTTGTAAATGTCGATGTCGCAGGCGTAGTTGAACATGTCGGTGGTCAGGCCGCCGGGAGGACGCATGTTCACCTCCAGAGCGATCAGGTCGCCGCTGCCCTCCTGGCGGAAGAACTCGAAATGGAAGAAGCGCTCGCGGACGTCGAAGGCCTCCAGCACGCGGCAGCCCAGGGCCTCCACGTCGGCGGGGATGTCGCGCAGGGTGTAGTAGTAGATCAGGGCGTCGTCGAGGATCGTCTCCATCACGCCGGTGGAATAGGCGAGGGAATTGGTGAAGACCGGCGCGCCATCCCGATCGGTCAGGCCGTCGAAGGTGACGATCTGGCCGTTGACGAACTCCTCGAAGACGTAGTCCACAGGCGGCTTAATCTCGAAGAAGGACTTTAGCTCATTTTCGTCCTTAATCTTATAGGTGGCCGCCGCGCCGACGCCGATATCGGGCTTTGCCACCAGCGGATACCCCGTCCCATTGATGAGCGCCAACGCCTCGTCAATGCTGTGGACAATGCCCCCGCGGGCGACTTTGATCCCGGCCTGACTGAATGCCTCACGCATCAGCGACTTGCGCTTGACCCGCTCGATCTGGTCGCTGCGGATGCCGAAGAGGTTGAAATCGGTGCGTAGGCGGGCTTCGGTCTCGAGCCAGTGCTCACTGTGCGAGTCGATCCGGTCCAGTTTGCCGTATCGGTGGGTGAAGTACCCGAGGGCCCGCAGCAGCTCGTCGTAGTTGTTCATATCCTTGACGCGGAAATATTCGGTCATGGACGATTTCAGCTCGGGGCGCAGCACGTCGTAATTCTCATCCCCCAGACCCAGGACGGTCACGCCGTGGTTCTTGAGCGCGACCGCGAAGCGATAATAATTTGGCGGAAAATGCGGGGACAGGAAAACGAAGTTCATCGGTGGCTCCCGGGTTCAAAGTTGACCAAATATACCAAATTTTCATGAGATTCCCCAACGTTCTGGAAATCAAAACTCGATGTTGCCATGTAAAACGTTCGCTGTATAATGAGATTGAGAGAATCCGTTCAATTCCCTCAAGGAGAATGTAATGAATTTCATCTTGTGGATCATCTTCGGTGCTCTTGCCGGCTGGATCGCCAGCATGATCATGGGAGCAAACAGGCAGATGGGAGCCCTGGCCAACATCGTTGTCGGCATCGTCGGCGCCCTGCTTGGAGGCTGGCTGATGAGCCTCTTCGGCGCCCAGGGAGTGACCGGCTTTAACCTGACCAGCCTGATCGTAGCGATCCTCGGCGCGGTTGTCCTGCTCTTTGTTGTGGGATTGTTCCGCCGCTAAGGCTTGTCCGTTACTTAAAACAAAGAGCCGTACTGCCCGTACGGCTCTTTGTTTTACAGGGAGCAGGGTCAGGACTCCAGCTGGGAGACCAACTTAAGGGTTGTCTGGATTTATTTCGTGATCCGGAAGAAAGGCCAGTATCTCTTTCATTGGCCTCCGACAGCGCGGAGGGTTATTTCCTCACCGCT
>DATAKV010000615.1:0-6180 GCA_036261375.1 Anaerolineales bacterium | reverse complement strand
GGATGGAGGCTACTTCGTCTATATCGTTGCCCGCGGCGAAACACTGCGGTCACTCGCCTCCCGCTTTGGCACGACCGTGGATGCCCTGCTCGCAGCGAACCCGGAGATCTCCAACGCCAACCTGATCTACGAAGGCCAGCGCATCAAGGTTTACGTGTCTGCTCCGCCCCCGACCCAGCCGCCTCCGCCTCCTCCCGGTGGACAGACGTACTACGTGCAGAAAGGCGATACCCTGCGCAAGATAGCGTCCAAGTTCAGCACCACGGTGAATGAGATCCTGAGGGTCAATCCCCAGATCAGCAACCCAAATGTGATCTACGTTGGACAGGCGATCAGCATCCCCTCCGGTGTATCGACCTACATCGTCCAGAGAGGCGATACGCTCCGGATCATCGCCAACCGGTTCGGAACGACCGTCGACAACCTGCTCTACCTGAACCCGAACATCAGCAACCCCAACCTGATCTATGTTGGACAAGTGCTCAACGTCCGGTAGACATCGGTATCTAAAAAAAATGGCGCACCGTGAATGGTGCGCCATTTTTTTATTCCTTATTATCTCTTGGCGGTTGCTTTGACGGGCTTCTTAGTCGGTTTCTTCTTGAGAACGACTTTCTTACTCGCAACTGCCTTCTTGGCAGGACGGTGCCTCAACGCTGCATGTGCCGCGGCCAGGCGTGCGATCGGCACGCGGAACGGTGAGCAGGAGACGTAGTTGTTACCAATGATGTGGCACCACTCGATCGAGCTAGGATCGCCGCCGTGCTCACCGCAGATGCCCACTTCCAGGTTCGGGCGGGTCTTGCGGCCCTCGGAGATGGCCCAGTCCATGAGCTTGCCCACGCCACTGCGATCCAGCGACTGGAAAGGGTTGACTTCGAGAATGCCCTGTTCCTGATAGGTGATCAGGAAGTTGCGCTCGGCATCGTCACGCGAATAGCCGTAGGTCATCTGGGTAAGGTCGTTAGTCCCGAACGAGAAGAACTCGGCGAGCCCGGCCACTTCCCCGGCAGTCACAGCCGCACGCGGGATTTCGATCATCGTACCGAACTTGTATTCGAACTTGACCTTCTTTTCACTCATAACGGCACCCGCAATGCGCTCGAGCCTCGGCTGGATCCACTCCAGTTCCTTGACGGTTCCGGTCAGCGGGATCATGACCTCGGGCTTGACGACAATGCCGCGCAGGGTGCAGTCGGCAGCCGCTTCGAAGATGGCGCGGACCTGCATTTCCACGATCTCGGGCATGGCGATGCTCAAACGGACGCCGCGCAGACCCATCATCGGGTTGGATTCATGCAAGCCCCGGATGGCGCTCAGCAGGGTTTCCTTCTCAGCCAGGCCGTCGGTTTCGCCCTTGACGCGCATGGTGATGACCTCTTCGAGGAGCTTTTCCTCATCGGGCATGAACTCATGCAGCGGCGGGTCGATCAAACGGATGATGACGGGGTAGCCGTCCATCGCTTCGAACAGACCATCGAAGTCCTTGCGCTGGTAGGGGAGCAGCTCGTTCAGGGCTTCCGTGCGTCCTTCGCTGGTGCCCGAGAGGATCATGCGCTGGACGATCGGCAGGCGCTCGGGCTCGAAGAACATATGCTCGGTCCGGCACAGGCCAATGCCGACGGCGCCATAGGCGCGGGCGCGCTGGGCATCCTTGGGATAATCGGCGTTGGCCCAGACCTGCAGGCCGCGTGTCGGGTAGCCCTTGACAGGCGCTTCCCGGACATCCTTCCTCGCACAGATCTGGTCCGCCCAGGTGAGCAGGGTCAGGAGCTCGGTCTGTTTTTCGAGGGACGGGGAGATGGTGGGCATCTTCCCAACGAATACTTTCCCGGTCGTGCCGTCTACGGAGATCCAATCGCCTTCGTTGACGGTCTTTCCATCGACGGCCATGGTGCGCTTCTCAAGATTGATCTTGATCATCGATGCACCGACCACGCACGGGATACCGAACTGGCGGGCCACGACGGCTGCATGCGACGTCGCGCCGCCTTCGCTGGTCAGCACACCCTTGGAGGCGATCATGCCATGGACGTCATCGGGCTTGGTGAACGGGCGCACCATAATGGTGTCATGTTTTTCCTCCTTGGCCATTTGTTCTGCTTTATCCGCATCGAAATAGACCTGTCCGACAGCCGCGCCGGGGGAGGCATTCACACCCTTGGCAAAGAAGGTGCCGTCCTTCTCGGCGTTGGCCATGGCAGTATCATCGAACTGCGGATGGAGGAGCGAATCGACATTGTCCGGCGTGACACGCAGGACGGCCTGTTCCTTGGTGATCAGGCCTTCATTCGCCATATCCACGGCGATCTTGACTGCAGACTTGGCCGTGCGCTTGCCGGTGCGGGTCTGGAGCATCCAGAGACGGCCACGCTCGACGGTGAACTCCACATCCTGCATGTCCTTGTAGTGCTTTTCAAGCTTGGCCGTGATATCCATGAACTGCTTGTAGGCCTTGGGCATCTGGTCGTTGAGATGCACAATCGGGTCCGCGTTGCGGATGCCGGCGACCACATCCTCACCCTGGGCGTTGATGAGATATTCACCCATCATCAATTTTTCGCCGGTGGACGGGTTACGGGTGAATGCCACGCCTGTGGCTGAGTCCTCGCCCATGTTGCCAAAGACCATGGTCTGGATGTTGACAGCCGTACCGAGGTCGTCTGAGATGCCTTCCTTGCGGCGGTAGGCGATGGCCCGTTTGCCGTTCCAGGATTCGAACACAGCTTTGGTAGCCTGCTTAAGCTGTTCGTAGACATCCTGCGGGAAATCGAAGCCGAGGTTCTTCTTGAAGACAGCCTTGAAGGTGGAAACCAGCTCTTTCCAGTCTTCGGCGGTCATCTCGGTGTCGAGTTTGTAACCCTTCTTTTGCTTGTACTCGTCCATTGGGTGCTCGAAGACTTCATCGTCGAGGTTGAAAACGGTCTCGCCGAACATTTCGATGAGTCTTCGATAAGAATCCCACGCAAAGCGCGCATTTCCGGTCAGATTCGTTAAACCTTCTACAACGGCATCGTTCAAGCCGATGTTCAGGATGGTGTTCATCATGCCGGGCATAGAGAACTTGGCGCCTGAACGGCAGGACACCAGGAGCGGATTCTTCGGATCCCCAAACTTTTTGCCAGTGGCTTTTTCCACCTTCTTCATCGCAGCAAGCTGCTGCTCCCACTGGCCGGCGGGGACCTTGCCGGTCTTGCGGAATTCGTTGCAGGCTTCGGTCGTGACCGTAAAGCCAGGCGGGACGGGTACTCCCGCACGTGTCATATCGAACAGGCCGGCGCCTTTGCCGCCCAGCAGGGAGCGAACGCCCTCCCACGAACCGGCATATTTTTCAGCCGCAGCGACCTCTTCGAAGTTATAAACCCATTTTTTCATATAAGCCTCCAGGGTTCAAGATGGTAACGTATCCTGTGAAGTTTACCACGAACATTTAAAGACAAAAGTGACCAATTTTTTGTGCATTTGTCAGGGATTAATGGCTTTCCCAATTGTTAGCCTATTGCAAGCCTGCTAAAGGAACTATCTGTGATAATATGTCTTCAATGGAAATGAAAATGGCCATAAAATTACTTGTAATCGACGACGATGCAGCTGTAACGGACCTGCTTACGCTTCTCCTGAAATCCCAGGGATTCGAGGTGTTCGCCACCAATAACAGCACAGAAGGGCTGGCCATGATCCGTGAAGTCCAGCCGGACCTGGTTATCCTGGATTTAATGATGCCTGAAATGGATGGCTGGGAGGTCTGCCGTTCCGTACGGCAGTTCAGCCAGATTCCGATCATCATTCTGTCGGCACTAAACGATCCATCCATGATCGCTAGCGTGCTGGATGCAGGCGCGGACGATTACCTGACCAAGCCCACCCCCAGCCGTGTGCTGGTGGCCCATATCAATCGCCTGACCAAGAGAAACGGAACACAGCGCCCATCCGCGCTCAACGATTCGGTTTCCCGCCCGCTGACGGCTTCCTGAAGCCGACCGGATCGCCCGAAATCAAAATCCCATCACGATAGTGATGGGATTCTTTGTCTAGGCGAGATTTCGCAAAGCCTCAGCGGTTTGCTCCTTTGCCTCCATCATTGGTATATGGCCGGCACCTCGTATTTCGACAAAATGGGATTGGGGGAATGAAGCTTTCACTTCGCGGGCGCGGTCCACGGGAATAAGGGAGTCCGCATCCCCATGAATAAGAACGACCGGGTAACTGATCGTCGATAAGAGGGGAGTGGAGTCGACCCGTTCTGCCATTGCCTTCAGAGCGCCGATATAAGCGGCAGGCTGCTGCTTTTCCATGGAAGTCCGGGCGTATTCCTGCAAGCGCGTGTCAGAGGTGAATTTTGGTGTCATCGTCTCGACCACGCTGGAAATGCCCTTGTCTGCCACCTCCGCTGCGGATTTGTAGCGGCCTTCCTTACGCTCGGGCGCATCGTCCAGCACCTGAGAGGAGACCAGACCCAGTCCGCTGACACGGTCGGGGAAGAGGCGGGCGAATGCCAGTGCCACGTACCCACCCATCGAATGCCCGACGATGGCGGCTTTGGGGATGCCCAGATGATCGAGCAGGGCAGCGACATCGGAAGCGTAATCCTCCATCGAATAGAATGAATCGACCGTGCTCGAGCCGCCAAATCCGCGCAGGTCCGGGACGATCAGGTCGAATTGATCCTCCAACAGAGGAACAACCCCATCCCACAGGTGATGGTCGAGGGGAAATCCGTGCAGGAGCACCATTGGTGTCCCTTTCCCACGGCGGTCATAGGCCAGACGAATACCATTGACATCGATTGTTTCCATATTACCTCCTGGTTTATTTCCAATTGACGGGCACTTTTAATTTACTGCCCAGTCTCGAATAATAATACACAAAGCCATGTTCCCGGCCAAATTCATGGACTCGGCGGGTGATATCCACATCTGATTTGCAGTACTCAGCCACCTTTTCCAATTCTCCCTCTCGAAACCATTGGACAGACTGCAGTCCATCGGCGGTCTTTGTCGTTCCAAGGGTCGCCTTGGCGATCGAATCGAGGCTTAATCGAAAGTTCAGGGCGCGCTGGATGTCCTGCAGCATATCAACGGAGCGAATCGAGCGGAAGTTGACATTGGGTGCATAAGGCCTAAGCACTTCATAATCGAAATGCATGATGTTGAAACCGATCACGCGGTCGGCGGCCTTCAGCTCGGCGACAAGCGCTGCGGCATCCTTTTCCCAGTAGACCGCGAAATCATTGCGCTCCGTGGACCAGGTCACTCCGCAGGCAAGAAGCAGCCTGGACGCGTCCCGTCCGCCCACTTCGTTGAAAAGTTTCTGGCTTTCAAGGTCGAAGTACACGAGGTTCATGGCTGGATCTCTTTGAGCTTTTCGCGTGCATACTGGAGGGCTTGCTCACGTGATTCGATTTTGCCAGTGGCCTGACCCTCCCGGATAGACTCCAGCAGCTGACCAATGATACGGCCGGGCTCGAGATCCAGCTCGCGCATCAGCTCGTTGCCGTCCAGCAGGCGGGGCGGGGCGACAGTTTCCTGACGCTTCTCCCAATAATTTTCGAGCAGGACGCGGGCGACATCCAGGGAGGCAGTCCAGGTCTCCTGGGTCAAGGCAGGGCCACGCGTCCCGCGCAGGTCGGCGAGACCCAGCAGGACCAGGTCAACACCTGCCTCGCCGGCATCGCGGAAGAAGCGATAGATCGCTCTGCGTGACGGTTCCTGCTTGTCGCTTTCCATGCGGTTGGCAAAAAAATGGAAGCGCATGTGCTGATGAACGATGACTCGCATCCGCTCGATCTCATCGTTGCTGAGATTGAATGCTTCTGCACGCCTGGCTGTCGTCTGTGCTCCCCTGACGTCGTGGTCGAAAAACCGGATGCGCCCCGCTTCATCCACCGAGCGGGTGGCCGGTTTTTCGACATCGTGGTACAGGGCCGCGAAGAACAGCGCGGCACGCACCGTCCGGTCTGTGTTCAGGGAATTGGCGAAGTGGGCGGCAAATTGTTCCCGGTAGCGCCCGATCCGCAGGGTGAGCAGGCCGGTGAACAGGTCATTTGTGTTGTCGGCATCGTAGCCCGGCGCCAGCGCTGAAAGGATGTCTTCCAGGTGGCCCAGCACGCTGAGCGTATGCTCCCAGACATCAAGAACATGCGGGGACGACTGTTTTACGCCTTTCAGGGCGGAGAGCTCA
>DATAKV010000614.1:0-2358 GCA_036261375.1 Anaerolineales bacterium | reverse complement strand
CCCGAAACTACGTGCCAAACAAATCGAGGTTGAATAACAACATGCCTGCATCCCGTTGGCAAACAAGCCTTCAAGATATCCTGCAGTGGAACGATGACGATGAAACTGAACTGTTGTCCATGATCGTGCCTTCGATGTTTTCGAAGACGCCCAAGAAGGATAACGATTCAAACGAAGCCAATCCCAGCCAGACATCCAGTGCAACCAAATATCCGGAGATCCTCCCGATCCTGCCGCTGCGCGGTGTGGTCGTCTACCCCCAGACCGCTGTCCCGTTGACAGTCGGTCAGCCACGCTCGATCAAACTGGTGGACGATGTCGTCGGTGGAGACAAGCTGGTTGGCCTGGTGGCGAGCACTAATCCCGACATGGAGTCGCCCGGTCCGAACGATCTATATAAGGTTGGCACGATCGCCATTGTCCACCGCCTGCTGCGCGCGCCCGACGGAACGATCCGCCTGCTGGTGCAGGGCATGGACCGCTTCCGCCTGGGCGAATTCGTCTCGGAGGAGCCGTACCTCAAAGCCCATGTCGAGCTGGCTCCTGAGGTCATCGAGGAAGGGCTTGAGATCGATGCCCTGGCCCGCAACGCGCGCGACCAATTCCAGCAGATCACGCAGATGATCCCCTCTTTCCCGGAGGAGCTGGCGGGCTCAATCACGTCTGTGGAAGACCCGCTGCAAACAGCGTACACCATCGCCAATTTCCAGCGCATGGATATCAAGGACTCGCAGGAGATCCTCGAGATCGACTCGGTGGCAGAGAAGCTCAAAAAGCTGATCGGCTTGCTGGTTCGCGAAGCGGAAGTCCTGCAGCTGGGCCAGAAAATCCAAAACGAGGCGCGCGGCGAGATCGAAAAGGTCCAGCGCGAGTATTTCCTGCGCGAGCAGATGAAGGCGATCCAGAAGGAACTGGGCGAAAAGGATGAGCAGGCCGCCGAGGCAGAGGAATTTCGCAAGAAGATCGAAGAAGCGAAAATGCCGGAGGAAGCCGAAAAGCAGGCCAAGCGTGAGCTTGAGCGTCTTTCACGCCTGCCCACTGCCGCAGCCGAATATGGTGTGATTCGCTCGTACCTGGATTGGCTGGTCTCGCTTCCGTGGTCCAAGTCGACGCCGGACAGCCTGGAAATCGCCCACGCACGTGAGATCCTCGATAAGGATCATTATGGACTGCAGGATGTCAAGGAACGTATCCTGGAATTCCTGGCGATCCGCAAGCTGCGCCTCGACCGCAAGGACGAGGTCAGGCAGCCCTCTGAAGACCGCATCCGCCGGGAGCGTGAAGGCGTAATCCTGTGCTTTGTGGGGCCTCCGGGGGTGGGCAAGACTTCGCTCGGGCAATCCATCGCCCGGGCCATGGGACGTAAATTCGTACGGGCCTCCCTGGGCGGTGTGCGCGATGAAGCCGAGATCCGCGGCCATCGCCGGACCTATATTGGTTCCATGCCCGGACGGATCCTGCAGGCACTGCGCCGGATCGAATCCAAAAATCCTGTCTTCATGCTGGACGAGATCGACAAGCTGACCTTCGACTTCCATGGTGACCCGGCCTCGGCCCTGCTTGAAGTGCTGGACCCGGAACAGAACAGCGAGTTCCGCGACAATTATCTGGAGGTCGCCTTCGATCTGTCGCAGGTCTTTTTCATCACGACGGCCAATACACTGGAGACTATTCCCGGCCCGCTTCGTGATCGCATGGAGATCATTTATCTTTCAGGCTATACCGAGAATGAAAAGATTGCCATTGCCAAAGGCTATTTGATCCCGCGCCAGATCCGTGAGAATAGCCTGCGCGAAGACGAGGTCAAATTTACCGATGAAGCGCTGCGAAAACTGATTCGCGAGTACACACGCGAGGCCGGTGTGCGCAACCTCGAGCGCAGGATTGGCGCCATCTGCCGCAAGGTCGGTACACGGATCGCCGAAGGAAAACTGGAAAGCGCTGAAATTACGCCTGAGCTGGTGGAGGAGTATCTTGAGCACCCGATCTACCAGAGCAGCGAGGAGCTCAACCAGCGTATCTCGATCCCCGGCGTCGTGCCAGGCTTGGCATGGACTCCCTACGGCGGCGATGTCCTATTCGTGGAAGCGACCAGTATGCCCGGTGGGAAGGGTTTTCAGATCACGGGTTCGGTTGGGAACGTGATGAACGAATCGGCCCGGGCCGCCATGTCCTATGTACGTTCCAAGGCCAAGAGTCTTGGGCTGGACTCCGAGTTTTTCAACCGCTCCGATTTCCACCTTCACATTCCGGCCGGCGCGCAGCCTAAGGACGGTCCTTCGGCGGGTGTGACCATGGCGACTGCGCTGGTCTCCCTGGTATCGGGACGCAAGGTCAAGCCTAAGGTTGGTATGACCG
>DATAKV010000593.1:0-1685 GCA_036261375.1 Anaerolineales bacterium | reverse complement strand
CATGGGCGGTTCCTGGTCGCACTTGTCGAAGCGGAAGGGACAGCGCGCCTTGAAACGGCAGCCCGTCGGCAGGTTGACAAGGCTGGGCGGCTGGCCGGTGATGAACATCGGGTCCGAGTCGCTGCGCAGGCGCGGCACGCTGGCCATCAGCATCTGGGCGTAGGGGTGGAGCGGGGCAGGGAAGAAGTCCCTGGCGTGACCCACTTCCACGATCTGGCCGGCATACATGATCGCCACTTCGTCTGCCAGCTCGCTCGAGGTGGCAATATCATGCGTGATCAGGATGAAGCTCGTGCCAAGCTCCTGCTTGATGCGCTTGAGCACGTTCATGATATTGGCCTGGGTCAGCAGGTCGAGGGCGGAGGTTGGCTCGTCGAGGACGATCAGGCTGGGGCTGGTGACGAGCGCCATCGCCAGGGCAACGCGCTGGCGCATCCCGCCGCTGAGCTCGAATGGATAGCGGCCCAGGAAGTCCTCGGGCACGCCCACGTGCTGGAACATGCGCCTGGCCAGCTTGAGTGCTTCCTCCTTTTTGATCCCCAGATGGACCATGGCCGGCTCTGCGACCTGGTCCCCCACTTTCAGCACGGGGTTCAGCGAATTCATCGCCGCCTGCGGGACCATGGAGATCTGTGCCCAGCGCACGTTCTGGCGGAACTGCTCCTCGTCAAACTGCATGACATCCGTGCCCTGCAGGTAGACCTTGCCTCCATACGACTCGACATTACGCGGCAGCAGGCGCAGGATGGCTTTGGCCAGCGAGCTTTTGCCGCAGCCCGATTCGCCCAGGATGACCACGGCGCGGTTGCTGTCCAGCTCGAAATCCACGCCGTCCACGGCCTGGACGGTGCCGTTGCTGGTCTTGAAATGCAAAACGAGATCTCGGATCTGCAATAGTTTCTGTGTGGTTGGACTCATATGTCCCTCAGTTTCGGGTTAAAGACTCGGTCCAGGGCAAAGCCGAGCATGGCAAAACCCAGGCCGGTGATCATGAGCAGTGTTGCAGGCTCGAGGATCCAGTAATAGTAGCCGCGATAGAGCGCGCCGTTGGCATTCGCATCCTGGATGATCTTGCCCCAGGTCGGCAGGACGGGGTCGCCCAGCCCCAGCACGGCCAGGGAGGCCTCCAGGAACACGAAGGCAGGGACCGAGGAGACCAGGCCCGGGATAAGCAGCGGGATCATGCGCGGGATCAGGTACAGGAAGACAATCCGCGGGCCGCTGGCTCCGTAGGCTTTTGCCGCCTCGATGTACATCGACTCCTTGACCTGCATAAAGGTCGAGCGATAGGCGATGATCGACCCCGTAAAGATGCTCAACAGGATCGTGGCGCTGAGAATGACCCAGATGCTGCGCGAATAGAACGTGCCGATCATGATCAGGATCGAGAGGAACGGCAGGACAATGTTGACCTCGGTAATGCGCTGGATGAGTTGGTCGATCCAGCCGCCATACCAGGTTCCGACCGCGGCGATCACCATGGTCAGTACCGAGGTGCCGAGCGCTGCCAGCAGGCCAAATGCCAGTGCAACAGGCGTGCCCCACAGCAGCGGCACCATCAGGTCACGACGCTGCTGATCGGTCCCGGCCAGACCAAAGACTTGTCCGTGGAAGACGAATTCCACATCCATGTTCGATTCGGGTTCGAATGTTACGCCGGAGAGCAGGAGCTGGTATTCACCCTT
>DATAKV010000591.1:0-5215 GCA_036261375.1 Anaerolineales bacterium | reverse complement strand
ATCCCTGGGAGACAATTTCGGGAACAAAACCCTGGCACCCCTCTCGCTGATCGTCATCGATGTATACCAGCTCAGGGATATCAATCGCATCAAGGGATTCGAGTACGGAGACAGCATCCTGCGCTGGATGGGCATCGCCATCAAGGATGAAACCAGCGCGCTGGTCTACCGCATCTCGGGGGATAACTTCGTTACCACGTTGATCGGCGACTCACACAAGGCACATCAGGAGTCCGCTCGCAAGCTGTTCGAGCGGTTGAACGGCGAAGCCCTCCAGCTAAACCTGACTGCGCCGGTGGTGCGTATGGCGGTCATCCATTTTCCAGCAAACACGCCGCTCAACCCGCCCGTGGTGTGGAAGAACATCAATGAAAAGCTCGAGCTGACAGATGCCGAGCGGCCCCTGCGCATCTTTGACGCGGATACATCCGAGGCAGACACCGCAACTCTGCACGCGATCGAGCTGATGGCCAGGCGGATCGAAACCCTGGGCGGCACTCTGCAATACACTTTTCGCCTTGCCTATACCGACCCGGTCAGCCAGTCACCGAACATGCTCGCCATCCAGCGCAAACTGGATTTTGCCCTCAGCGAAGCCATGATGGAACAGACACCGCTCTCCCTGTGCCTGATCGATGGCGATGAGTTGAAGAGATATAACAACAAGGGCTATGAAGCCGGGGATGATGTCATCCGTAAGCTAAGCACCACACTCAGCAGCATTCTGCGCCCTGACGATTTTCTCGGACGCTGGCGTATGGGGGATGAGTTCATCGTGATCCTGCCCTCCACCTCCATCCGGGAGGCAGCTGTCGTCGCCGAGAGACTGCGCGCCTCGGTCCAGGCCGCCTCGAGGGAGTGGCTCTACCCCACGTCCGTCTCGATCGGGATCGCCTGCCATCCGGCACATGGCAGCACCGCCAGCGAGCTGCTGGACGCCGCAGAATCGGCCCTGAAAACATCCAAAGAGAAGGGGAAGAACTGCGTGACCGTTGCGCCGTAGCCCGAATTTTTAACTTGACAGAATTGGTAAGAATTGTAAAATAGCCGCCATCACCCTATTATGACTTCTTATAACTATTGCTCCTGTCTATGGCGGGGTTCGTAACCACCGCCTGAGACAATACATTCGCAAGCAGTCAACGACTCAGGACAGTGGAACGGCCCCCGCGCACAAATTGCTTTGTGCAATGGCGGATTCGTTGTCCTGCCTGTCCCGGACCTTCTCGGGATCATGTTGTCCGTTGGCTGCTTTTGTTTCGGAAGATTAGATTTACAAATACCAGACAAAGAGGAAAACCATCATGTCATACGTACATCCCGAATACCTTGTCGATACCGAGTGGGTTGCCGCGCATTTGAACGACCCCGACGTGCGCATTATCGAATCGGATGAGGACCCGCTGCTGTACTCGATCGGCCACATCCCCGGCGCCGTGCAGGTGGACTGGTTCAGCACGCTGCAGCACCCGGTCCGCCGGGACTTCCTGACCCGTGAGCAGTTCGAGGAGGTTGCTTCGAAGATTGGCATCACCAACGACACAACCGTCGTTTTCTACGGCGATAAGTCCAACTGGTTCGCCTGCTATGCCTTGTGGCTTTTCCAGTACTATGGCCACGAGAACGTGGGGATCCTGAACGGCGGACGTCTGAAATGGGAGCAGGAGGGCCGGCCGCTCGTCAAGGAAGTTCCTTCGTATCCGGCGACCGAGTACAAGGCGAAAGGCCCGGACAAGTCGATCCGCGCCTTCCGCGATGAAGTCTTGCAGCAGTCCAACGCGAAAAAGCCTCTGGTGGACGTCCGTTCGCCGAAGGAATTTTCAGGCGAGCTGATCTCGATGCCGAATTATCCCCAGGAGGGAGCCCAGCGCGGCGGGCACATCCCCAACGCGGTCAGCATCCCGTGGGCGCAGGCCGTCAACGAGGCGGACGCCACGTTTAAGACCCCTGAAGAGCTGCGCGCGCTGTACGAGGGAAAAGGGATTACACCCGACGAGGAGGTGATCGCCTACTGTCGAATCGGCGAGCGCTCCTCCCTGACCTGGTTCGTGTTGAAATATCTGCTGGGGTATCCCAACGTCAAGAACTACGACGGTTCCTGGACGGAATGGGGCAACCTGGTGGATGCACCGATCGAGAAATAATATTGTAGGGATGGGCGGCCGCCCATCCCTACGGGAAAACATATGCCTTTACCTCCCAACCTTCAGGAAATCGTGGACGACTTCGCCAGCATGTCGCGCGAGGAAAAACTGGAAACGCTGATCGGCTATGCCGAATCCCTGCCGCCGCTGCCGGAACGATTCAAGGCGGAGCGCGACAAAATGGAGGCCGTGCCCGAATGCATGACCCCGGTCTTCCTGGCCGCCGAAAAGGGAACCGAAGGAGACATCCACTTTCACCTGGACATCCCACCCCAATCTCCAACCGTGCGCGGGCTGGCCGCCATCCTGGCTAATGGCTTGAACGGTTCCTCGTTGGAGGAGATCCTCTCGGTGCCGGGTGACTTCTTCCTGCCGATGAAGCTGGATGAAGCGGTCAGCCAGCAAAGGCTGCACGGGTTTACGGGAGTGCTGGCCCACATGAAACACGCTGCGGTGAAGGTAAGCAGTGAATGATCTGGAGAGCGACCTCATAAGGTCGCTCTCTTTTTATAGGGATTGATAGTATTTTCGTAGACTCTGAGAGCCTGCCTCCTCTATGCTGAATGCATATCGAATAGGAGGTATACGGATGAAGACGATATCCATTTTTCTGGCCCTGGTCAATGCATTGCTGGCAGGATTGTTGATCAGTTTTCTGGTCACGAGCGTTGACTTTCGGTTCTCGGCCACCTGGTGGTCCATGGCCCGTATCCTGCTTGCTCTGGCTGTGATTGTGATCGCCGCGCTCACCTGGATCGGCGCCGCGGTCCCGGTCCGGCCGGGCATCCTCCTGCTGGGCAGCCTGTTCCTGGTGGCGATCGGTCCCGCCACCGCGGTGTGGACCCTGCACCGCGCCCTGCTGACCGGCGATATGGAATATTACATGTTCATGTACGGCGGCAGCCTGTTCGTGCAGGGAATTACCCTGCTGCTGGGCATCCCGGAAGGCCGGGGGAACGCCTCCGCGGCCCAGGCCGGCAGGTAACAACGCTCTCCTTAGCCCGTTAAATACAGCGTAGCAGATGAGAATCCATATTCTCGCGCAACGAGGAAAGGAGATTGAAATGACCCAATACCATAGTCATGAGCCCGTCAGGACCGTTACAGAACGCACGTACACAGTCTATGGCTGGACCATTAACGAAAGTGCCTTGCGCCGCCTCATCGGATTGATCCAGCTTTTGTTCGTCATCCTGAACGGTATGATCGCCCTGCGATTTGTCTTAAAGTTGATGGCAGCCAACCCGGCCAGTCCGTTTGCCCAGCTCGTGTATTTCTTTACTGCCCCGTTCCTCTGGCCGTTCCAGGGTATTACCTATACACCGGCATTCGGCGGTGTAGAGATCGAGTTCTTTTCATTGATCGCCATTGCCGTATATTTCCTGCTGGCATGGATCATTACCCGCCTGATCTGGCTGTTGTTTGCCCGGATGAGGTAACTTAAGATGAGTACTTTCTAAAGTATGGATATTGAATAAAACCGGCAACTATGCTAGACTCCAGGTAGCTCTGTCCAGCCTGCCCCCCTCAGGCTGGGCAGAGCTACTTAAATGGGGAGAGTTGAGTACTTTTCTTTTATAGTGTTCTGGTTATAATATTAAGTGTCAGAAGCATGGGGTATGCTTTATAGGGCGATGGGTATTTTTGGGAATAAGATCCAGCATCTGACACCATTGGGACAAGGGCGGGATTTGTTTGCAAAATGAATTGGCAATTTGGCACATAATCGCAACAAATCCGCTCCCATCAGAAACAAGGATTGTGACAAAATGTCAGATGTGGGACAAAGAATGGACTTTTCAGAGTGGCTTCAGACAGAAATGAATAAGCGCGGCTGGTCACAGTCTGATCTGGCGCGCTCCGCCGATTTGAACCGGGCTGTGATCAATAAGCTCCTCAACGGCAAAAGCCATCCGCAACCGACTACCCTGGGAGCCATCTCACGGGCCTTCAAAATTCCCATCGAGAGCATATATAGGGCCGCAGGACTGCTGCCCATCAGTCCTGATAATGATGAAACCATCGAAGAGGCGATCCATGTGTTGAAAAGCATCCGGAGTGCCCAGCGCAAGGCAACCGCCGTCGCCCTCCTTAAGGCGCTCATCCACGAAGAGGAAAGTGAGCAGCGCGAAGACAAATCACCCCGCTAGTCAATGCCCCGCCGCCCAGCGGGGTTTTTATTGAGTACAATCAGGGCATGAAATTAAGATCCGGGATTCCTGCTCTTCTGTTGCTCCTGGCAATGATCTCCTGCACACCGGGCAATGGACAGCAGCCCACAGCCTCCGCTCCACCGCCAGCCACAGCCAGCCCCACCTTTACAGTCATTCCCCTAAGTGCAACCTGGACTCCGCTTCCCCCAACCGAGACTTTTACCCCGATCCCCACATTCACGCTGACGACTACGCCCCTGCCCACAGACACGGTTACACCAAGCCCGCGCCCGGTGGTGGAGAGTCTCGATGCCCGAGTAACTGCGGACAGATTAAGCTGCCGCTACGGCCCCGGACCCGAGTATCTGTATCTGTTTGCCTTTCGCGCCGGCGCCAGCATCGAGCTGATCGGCCGGGTCAATGCAGACAACTGGGAATGGGTCCTCGTGGAGAATCAGGTCCCATGCTGGGTCAGCACTCGCTACCTCGAGATCGCAGGAGATTATCGAAACCTGCCCCACATGTATCCTGACGGCCTGAAACTGCCTGTCACGCCCTATTATCCTCCCACAGCCGTGCTGGAAGCCAAACGAAATCCATTTAACGATGAAGTCACCGTCAGCTGGATGGAGATCCCGGTCTCCCTCGGAGATTATGAGGATGACTCGATGCAGACGTACATCATCGAGCTGTGGAGGTGCGAAGGCGGGCAGCTCATCTTCGATCCACTTGCAACGCGTCTAACGTTCGTAACATTTGTCGATGAATCCGGCTGCACAGAGCCTTCCCATGGGCGGGTCTTTGTGCAGGAAAAACACGGCTATGCCGGACCTGCAGAAATCCCCTGGCCATAATAGCACTTCAAATCCAATCCGAAAGAGTCCATCCATGTCCTCGTCACCGACCCGTCCCACTCAC
>DATAKV010000580.1:0-1858 GCA_036261375.1 Anaerolineales bacterium | reverse complement strand
AGATGGCGAAGGCCAGCAGCAGCCCGGCCAGGATGACGATCAGCGCCCCGGCGATCGAGGCCGTCTGGGCCCGGGCCAGCTCCTGCCTGCCCGAATTCAGCTCGGATTGCAGCAGTCTCTTTTGCAGGGCGGCTTCCCGGTCGAGAAAATAAACGACCCGGTCCGAGAGCAGGGCCGCCCGGGTGCGGAACAGGCGCAGATCCTCACGGGCGTATTCTCCTTCCACGTAGCTGAACATGCCCTCCGGCTGCGAGATGAACACATTCCGCTCGACATCGATGATGCCGAGCGCTTCTATCTGCCCGGGGGTCAGCGTATCCTGCGCCGCCTGGATCGTCCTCCAGGCCTGCGAGTTCACGTCCAGGTTGGCCTGGTATTCATACTTGAAGCCGGCGCGCCCGGAGGTGACGTAGCCGCGCAGTCCGGCGATCATCGCATAGAAGGAGGCCTGGAAGTCGTACAGGGTGCTGAGCAGCTTGACGTTTTCCGGGGTGGACGGCTGTTGTTTCTGGGTATTGATGACCGAGGTGGTGTTGGTAATAATGGCATTGATGTGCGGCGCCGAGTCGACGATCAGGATCTTCAAGGCGGGCTCGCGCCGCAGCTGGTCGTCACGCAGCTCGAACAGCTGCGGGGTGAGCTTGACCCAGGCATCGTAGTAATAGCGGACCTCCTCCAGGGTTTCCACCGATTGCCTGAACTCCGGGGAGTCCTGGTTTTGCACACTCGAGAGGATCGCCTCCAGCTCGTTCAGGTTCTTCTCGAATTCCTTGCGGGTCTTTTCGTGCTCCGCCTGGTAGGCCTTATCCCCAAAGGCCAGGTAGGCCTGCATGCTGGCATCCATCTTCAGCCAGTTGGTCTGCGCCCGCGAAACCGCCAGGGTCAGCGGGGCGCGGAAATTCGTGGTGAGATCGATCTCTTCGGTGGCCCGGTTGCCGGCGACGATCCCCCAGCCATAGCCCACCAGCATGAGCAGGATCAGCACCCCAAAGCCGATCCTTAATTTGGGGCCGATCTTCATCCTGCGCCGCAAACCCAGTAAATAGGGGATGGGCGGGATCCGGGCTATCCAGCGGAAGCGCTGTTCAGGGTCAGGCGGGGGATGCTTTTCTTCGATCATGGTCTATTCGATCTCTGCCGCAACCAGAATCTCGTCGTCATGCAGGAGGGCCAGTGCCGGGTTTATTGGGTCCAATCCTCGATATTCCAGACTTCCACATCCCAGGGCGTGAAATCGTAGCCCTTTAGATCAATACTCACGCCCATGGGCTGGGTGGTGTTCACCAGGGGGATGACGGCCACGTCCCGGATCAGCAGCTCGTTCATCCTGACGAATAACTCGGTGCGCTTGTCGGGGTCCAACTCGGCGGCCGCCTGGTTGAAGAGGGCGTCGAATTCGGGATTGCAGGAGCGCGACCAGTTGGGGAGCGACCAGTCATTTTCCTTTTGGGCCGCCTGGTCGCAGACCCAGCCGGCCATGTAGGCCGTGGGGTCGGGGCTTTTGTTGCTGAAGGCAAACTCTTCGAAGTCGGCATAGAACTGCCGGCGGGTGTCGGTCGTGTCCTTGGGCGGGCCAAGGAAGATGCTCGCATCGACCTGTTTCAATTCCACCGCAAAACCGATGGCCTCCAGGTCCCTGCGGACCTGTTCCTGGGCTGCCTGCCGTAACTCCTGGATGGAGGTCTGGAATACCAGCCGTAATTCCACCCCGTCCTTTTCGCGGACCCCATCTCCGTTGCTGTCGACCCAGCCGGCTTCGTCAAGGAGCTGGGCGGCTTTCTGTGGGTTGTATTCGAAGCGGTTGGCCGGGGAGGCGTAGTAGGCCGGCTCCACCAGGATGTTGGTTGTCAGCTTCCCG
>DATAKV010000578.1:0-3178 GCA_036261375.1 Anaerolineales bacterium | reverse complement strand
CGATGGCGACGCCGCTCTGCTTCAGCCGCGCGATCATGGCGAACAGAAGCTCGGTTTCGCGGTCGGACAGCGCCGCGGTCGGCTCGTCCATCACCAGGATGCGGGACTGCATGGCCAGGATCGCGGCGATGCTCACGCGCTTCTGCTGGCCGAACGACAGGGCCAGCGGCGGGTCTTGCTCTTTATCGGAAAGGTTGACAATTCTCAGCGCCTCTTTCACCTCCAGTTCGATCTGCTCCTTCGCATGCTTTAAATTCTTCGGCCCGAACGACAGCTCCTCGTTCACGGTGGGAGCAAAGAGCATGTGGCTGGGACTCTGGAACACATAACCCAGCGTGCCGGCGATCTGGGCAACGCTGGCCTGTTTTGTATCGCGGCCATTGACCAGCACCCGGCCCGACTTCGGCTTGAGCAGGCCGATCGCATGCTTGACGAACGTGGTCTTGCCCGCGCCGTTCGGTCCCAGCACGGCGATCACGTCGCCGCGGCGGATATCCAGGTTCAGGCCGTGCAGGACTTCGACATCCGCTTCATAGCCAAAGGCGACCTCCTCGAAGCGCACCAGCACATCGTCCCCGCTCGGAACGGCCGGTCCATCCGCATCCCTCATACCTACACCCGGAAGGATCGTGAACGGCGGCGGAGGCGGGTCGTGCCTGGCACGCTCGACGATATCTTCTGCGGGCAGCTTTACTTCACGATAGTTCACCACTTTGGACAACCCCGAGAGGTCTCCCAGGTAACGGATTTCACCCTCGCTCATGAACATGACCCGCTCCGGACGGATGCGCATGACATCCTCCACACGGTGTTCCACCATCAGCACGGTCATGCCCTGATCGGCCAGGAAGCGGACGGTGTCGAGCGTGTCCTGGGCGGAGGCCGGGTCGAGGCTGGCCAGCGGCTCATCGAGCAGCAATATGGACGGCCGCATGGCAAGCACACCGGCCAGCGCCAGCTTCTGCTTCTCGCCGCCGGAAAGAGTAAAGGTTTCACGCTCGCGCAGATGAGAGATCTTCAGGAACTCGAGTGCTTCGTCCACACGCTGCAGGATTTCCTGGCGCGGCACGGCCAGGTTCTCCAGCCCGAAGGCGACTTCATTGCGCACTTTGGAGCCCAGGATCTGCCGCTCGGGGTCCTGCAGGACCGTGCCGATCTTCTGGGAGATCTGCGAAAGCTTCCAGCCGGCGGTCTCTTCGCCAAAGACCAGCACGCGGCCGGTCAGCTCCCCCTTGTAGGAGCGGGGGATCAGGCCGTTGATCGAGCGGATCAGCGTGGTCTTTCCGCAGCCGCTGGCGCCTGCGATCAGAAGGACTTCACCGGGTTTCGCATCGAACGAAATATTGTGAATGGCCGCCCCCGGGCGGTCACGATAGCGAAAGGATAGATTGTCAACAACAAGAGGGAGATCAGACATGACGTATTCCTGATGAAGCAGTGAGAAAGTCGGTCACATTATAGTGCATTTTGATTCCCCACAGGCACGCTTATCGTCTCTGACGAACCTGGAAGGCTGGCAGGACAATGGATCCGACCCGTGCAGGTCGAAAATTCTGTACGGTGCTATACTTATAGAAGGAGAAAAGAGAGTGAAACTCAGGGAATATTCGGGTCCCTTGACGGTGCTGGGTGCAGGCGCGTTGGGGTTCAGCCTGTTCTGCATTGTCGCCGCGGCGGCGCTGGCAAACCCGGGAACATCGGATGTCTCGGCCATCGAGCCTCAGGATATTGTCGACTCGGCGTTTTCCAACCCCATCAACACCGCCGCGGCGCTGACGGTTGTGGAGATCACGGCGTTCATTCCGACACCCACTCTTACACCTTCTGACACCAGTGTTCCTACCGCTTCTGAAACGATCGCACCTTCCAGCACACCCACCCGGGTTTTCATTACCCGGACGCCCACACGAACGCGCCGGCCTGACCCCAGAGCCACAATCACCTATACGCCTACCCGCGTCCCGACCAGGACACCCTCCAATACACCTACTCGCACGCCTACACGGACACCCACTCGGACACCTACGAACCCGGCTACAATTCCACCCAGCCCAACCGATACACTTACGCCGCGTCCAACCTTTACATTCACACTTGAACCGACACAATCCAATACACCCCTGCCGCCTCCCACCGAGACGAACACACCGCGGCCTCCTCCAACCGTTACGCCAGTTGAAACACCGACCGTGGTTCCAACATTCTCCACACCCTCCTCTCCTACCTCTGCACCCCCGGCGACACCCGGACCGGCAGGTCTTCCCTAGGATGTTTATATTCAGATATCAAAACCGCAGTCCTGACGACTGCGGTTTTGATATTATTTCATATGTTCGGTAAAGGCTGTTTCCAGCTGCTCTTCGCTTGTAAATCCCACCCACTTTTCGAGGACAGTCCCATTGGCGTCCAGCAGGTAGATCTCGGGCTGGTAGTAGAACCCGAGTGTTTGCTGGAAATCGCGTGTACCGGGATCGTCGGCGTCAAGATACGTAAATGCTACTTTGCCAAAATACTTTGCTTCGAGCCCATGAACCATGGGCGCCATGGCGCGGCAGGTACTTCAGGTAAAGCGGATGAATTCCACCAGCTGCAGCCCGCCCGACGCCAGGCTGACCGTGGCCGGGTCGGTGGCATGCAGGTCAGGGCCGCGGGATGTGGCAGCCGGCAGAGCCTCTACGCTGGGCGCAGATGTCTCTTCCACAGCCGGTGCTTGTTCAGCGGTTGGCTCCTGTTGCGCCGCGGCGGTCGGTTCTACTGCTTCAGGCTGAGTTTGAAGAGGCGTAGATGTGGCTGCAGAAGCGCAGGCAGCCATCAGCAGGGCCAGCAGGAGGAAGGCAGGAAAGAGGCGTAGTTTCGTCATCAATTCTCCTCGGGAACTTGGTCTTTCAGACCCTTTGTAGCATAAAATCCTTACCAAACCATTAACGGACATTCATCCTTCCCGTATGGGACGCTCATCTTTGACGGTTTAAATATCCTACGCTATACTGGGATGAGTTCACATGTTGGATCGCTGCGTAGTTCACTCGCTGTGACGATCCACGGATCCACCTATAAAACGACTCAACAACTATACGACCAAACTAAATCAGGAGGCTATATGGCAGGTTTCAAACTCACGTATTCCACGATGTTCAATCCCCCCGAGGAGCTGCACAAGGGCTTCGACAAGGCCGTT